>JBBSHK010000125.1:0-7719 GCA_038253185.1 Anaerolineae bacterium
ACGAGACGCCGCGCAGCGCCTCTACCTGTACAGTGCCGAGACGAAAGGTCTTGATGATATTTTGTAGCTCGATGACCGGCGCAGTTGATTCCATGCTAACGACTCGCTCCGTTGTTGTTATTTCCGCCCCCAAAGCCGGGGACGTTGGTGGGGGTGATCGCAGTGACGATTTGATCCCCTTCATTCAACCCGTTGAGAATCTCGGTCTCCTGATCGTTCGAGAGTCCCAAGGTGACCGCGACATCTTTGGGCTTGCCTGCGTCGAGAATAGTGACGAGGCGCTTGTTGCCGGAGGCGCGAATCGCGCGATTGGGTACGAGCAAAACTTTCTCTTTGCGCGCGACCTCGATGCTCGCGTTCGCAGTCATTCCCACTTTGACCGGCACATCGGTCATCAGCAGTTGAATCTTTACTTCGTAATTCACAACGCCCTGCACCGTTGCCGAGCCGGGAGAAATGTCGACGACCTGCCCCTTGATGGTCTTGCCGGGAAAGGCATCGAGGTCGAGCGCAACATTCTGACCGATTACGATACGCGGAATGTCGGTCTCGTCGATGTTCAACGTAATTTTCAAATGCGCGAGATCGGCAATCGTCACCAGCTCGCGTCCCATCGTCACGAACGCGCCTTTGGTCAAATCGGCGCGCAGCACGGTGCCGTCCAGCGGGGCATAGATCGTCGCCTCCGCGATGCGCTGTTTTGAAATATCGCGCGCGATGCGCACCGCATCGACATTGGCTTGCGCCTGCACCAAATCTTCAGAAGTCGGGCTAAGCCGCGCGAGCGCGTCCTTTGCCTGTTGGATTTGGGCTTGCGCCGCGGCGAGTTGCGAGTCGTTCGCGGTGAGCTTGGCGAGCACATCTTTTGCCTGTTGGATTTGCGCCTGCGCGGCTTTCAATTGCGCGTCGGTGGGACTGAATTTGGCGTTGTAGGTCGTAACCGCGCGCTGGTAGTCCAGCGTCGCCTGTTGCAATTGCAGCGACTGCGGCGTCATACCGATTTGCGGATTGGTCGCGCCGCCGATGCGGTCATAGGCGGCTTGCGCTTGCGACAGTGCCGCCTGAGCTTTATCGAGATCGGTCTTGGCAATCGCCAATTCATTGGGGTCGGGATGCAGCAATTTGTCATAGGCAGCTTGCGCCGAATTCAGGTTGGCTTGCGCCGCCGCAACACTGCTGGCATCGGGACGCAGCAATTTGTTGTAAGCTGTCGTGGCGGATTGAAGGTTCGCTTGCGCGGCGGCGATGGCGCTCTCCGAGCCGCCCTTTTTCGCCTGATCGTATTTCGACTGTGCGAGCGCGAGGTTGGCTTCCGCTTGCGCGAGTTGTAATTCCAAATCGGTCGTGTCAAGTTTCGCGAGCGGCTGTCCGGCTTTCACCGTGTCCCTCACCTTGATCATGATCTGTCCGAGATTGCCGCTGGTGAGAAAGGCAACGCCCGCGCTTTGTTCGGGCTGCACCGAACCGGTCGCGCTCACGGTCGCCACCAACGTGCCGCGCTGAACTCGCGCCAGTTGGTCTTCGGTGTAGAAGACGCGCGCGGCACGCGCCTGACTGATCGAATTCCACGCAAAGAAACCGACGGCGCCCAAGATCAACAGCGCGCCGATGAAAATAATTATTCGACGACTCATTTACGAATCCTTTTCCAATTCACCCAGATAGGCGTCGAGCAGACGCACAAACGCTGTGATATCGCGCGCGGGAAATTTCGCGAGCGCGCGTTGAAAACTGGCGCGGCGCGTGCTCTTGGCGCGTTCGAGCAAGCCGCGACCTTTTGGCGTGAGTTGAACTTTGATCTTGCGCCGGTCCGAGTCTTCCCGTTCCTTCCGCTCGACCAGACCGACGAGTTGCAAGCGGTCGATGATGCCCGACATCGTAGCATTGGATTGCGAGAGACGACTGGCGAGATCGCCCATCGCGACGCCATCTTCATGGTGCGCCAAATTGACCAGAGCAAAAAATTGCGGAACGGTGAGATTGTGCTCTGCCAACAATTGTCCCATTCGTTTCTGTTCAATCCACATCAAGCGACGCAGATTGTGTTCGAGCAGATCGATGGGTTGCGTGGAAAGTTCGGCGTCAATTTGCCGTGTGTTCATCTGACCTCGATTCACAAAAAAACCCGGCGGCAAGTGGCAGCCACATTGCGCCAGGTCCTTAACACTTTGGCTGCGTGATTGTTCAGCAACCTAAATATTTACTTTGCGAAGCAAAATATATCACCGATGGCGTGCCGTGTCAAGAGAATTTTGTCACACCCGCTAATAGAGGACTCAAATAAAACTCGTATGATGTGTCATTTCTCGTCGCTTCGCTCCTCGAAATCTCAGCGGTGTGGAAACCGAGATTTCTCGCTCTGCTCGAAATGACATCGACCGACATACTACGACTTTTATTTGTGTTGTCTATAAGAGCCGCCAAGTCAAAGCTATTTTCAACTGAACGGCGCACTCGCTTGGTCGAGTTGTCGCATTTCAGCTTCGGTCAGGCGCCAACCCAGCGCACCTGTATTGTCGCGTGCCTGCTGCTCGGTCTTGACGCCCGGAATCGGCACCGTACCTTTGCACATCGTCCAGTTCAGCGCGACCTGCGACGGTGTCTTGCCACCGTGCGCCTGTCCCACTGTTTTCAATAATTCGATCAGCGGCTGTACGCGCAACAAAAATTCGCGAGTATAACGCGCCGCGCGCGGGCCACGCAGCGGATTCTCCGGCGTATATTTTCCAGTCAAGACCCCTTGCGCCAGCGGGCTATAGGCGATCAGCGTCACGCCGAGTTCGTGGCAGGCGTCGAGCAAGCCGCTGCGCTCGGGCGCGCGGTCGAGCAGACTATAGTCCACCTGATTGGATGCGAGCGCGATCGCGCGCCGTTCGAGCGCCTCGTAGGCGCGCGCCATTTGCGGGAGACTATAATTGGAAACGCCGACCGTGCGCGCGAGTCCCGATTCAACCGCGTCACCAAGAGCATCCGCTTGCTTCTGAATGGAGCTGAGTGGCGAGGGCCAGTGCATTTGATACAAATCGACTTGCTCGACTTGGAGCCGCCGCACGCTGCCGCGCAGCGCCGCCAACAAATCTTTTCGGCGCAAACGCCACGGCATCGGGAAAAATTTCGTCGCGATTACCAGAGACGCGCGGGCGTTCGCCTCCCGCATAAAGCGTCCCAATAATTTCTCCGAGGCGTGAAAGCCATAAATCTCGGCGGTGTCAAACAAGTTCACTCCCGCGTCGAGCGTCGCGCGGAATGCCTCCTGTAGATGCGTCTCGTCGTAACCGCCGCCATAGCCCCAAAAGATTCGGTCGCCCCACGCCCAGGTACCGATTCCCAACGCACTGACGCGCAAATCGGTGCGACCCAAAGTCACGCGATCGGATTGAGAGTTCATTGAGCGGATGTGCCCTTCTGAATCTTGTACAAAAATTCGCCCAGCGCGCGATTCACCACGTCGGG
Source organism: Anaerolineae bacterium (assembly GCA_038253185.1). Taxonomy (GTDB): domain Bacteria; phylum Chloroflexota; class Anaerolineae; order UBA4142; family SHND01; genus JBBSHK01. Next base: position 3,454 of record JBBSHK010000125.1, read on the forward strand.
TCGTTCGAGCATCACCATATGACCTGCGCCGTCGACGAATTCTTCGCGCGCGTCGGCAATATGCGCGTAGAGATACTCGGAATATTTAACCGGAGTCATTCGGTCGTCATAACCGCACAGAATCAGCGTCGGCACGCGAATTTCACCGAGCCGCGCGATGACATCAAAGGCGTCACACGACGCGTAATCGTGATACACGACCTGCGGATCACATCTCAACAATTCCTGTTCACTCTTTTCTTTGAGTTTGGCATCGGCGCTCGGGGCGAAACAATTTTCGCTGATCCGGCGCGCGGTGTTGGCGAAATCATTTTGTAGACCGTCGAGGAAGGCTGCACGCACCCGCAAACGCGCGCCTGTTCCGATCAACGCCAATCCGAGTACGCGCGCCGGATCTTGTAACGCCAGCATCTGCGCGATGGCTCCGCCCATCGAGTGACCAACGATGACGGCACGTTCGATTGATTGCACGTCGAGAAAATCGCGCACGCTGTGAGTGTAATCCGCCACCGCGTTTCGTCCCGGCAATTCAGACCGACCGTGCCCCGGTAAATCGAGCGCGTACACCCGCGCTATTTCCGCGAGTGCGGCGAGCTGATTATTCCACACGAGATGAGTCGCGCCCGCGCCGTGCAAAAAAACAAGCGGCACGCCCTCGTTTGGACCGCGTGCCGCGTAAAAAATTTTTTGCTGCTGTATTTCTATGGTAGGCACGCGAGCTTAACCGGATGAGCCGACTATCGCTCGACCGGGGTAGCCGCGATGCTCAAGCTCCGCGAGAAATTTTTCCGCTTCCATCGCCGCCATGCAACCGAATCCCGCCGAGACCACTGCCTGACGAAAAATGTGATCGTGCGTTTCACCGGCGGCAAAGACACCGGCGACGTTCGTATGCAGCCGCTCATCGACCGTCACGTAACCCTCTTCGTCCATTACCAATTGCCCCTCGAAAAGCTGCGTGTTGGGTGTGTGCCCAATGTATACGAACACGCCTTGCACCGGCAGGTCCCGCGCCTGACCTGAATTCAAATTCTCCAACTGCACGCGTTCGACCGTCCCGTTCCCACCAATCTCGCGCACCGCTGAATTCCACACGAAATTCATTTTGGAATTTTCGCGGGCACGGTCCTGGAGAATCGGCTGCGCGCGCAATTGATCGCGACGGTGGATGATGTGCACGCGCGAAGCAAAGCGCGTCAGGAAAAGTCCTTCTTGCAACGCACTGTCGCCGCCGCCGACGACCGCAATCTCTTTGCCGCGAAAGAAAAATCCATCGCAGGTCGCGCAGTACGAAACACCGCGCCCCATGAATTCATTTTCGCCCGGCACACCGAGTCGGCGCGGCGCCGCGCCCGTCGCGACGATGACGGCTTTCGCTGCGTACGAATCACCATTTTCGGTCTCGAGTTGAAACGGATGCGTCTTGAAATTTACTTGAGCGACGTGATCGGTCACGAGGCGCGCCCCAAATCGCTCCGCCTGCTTTTTCATCAAGTCCACCAATTCGGGACCGGTGATGCCTTCGGGAAAACCGGGATAGTTTTCCACTTCGTTGGTGAGCGCGATCTGTCCGCCAAATTCGTTTCCGCTGATGAGCAGCGGATTGAGATTCGCGCGGGCGGCATAGATCGCGGCGGTGAGTCCTGCCGTGCCCGAACCGATGATGATCACATTTTCAGCCATAAGAAATTTCCTTCGTGCCAAATTCTATCACAACCGCCAACCGCGTTCAATCCGCCGTTCGGTGGGCGTCCATTTCGCCGCGCGCAAAAAAAATCGCGCTCGCTGCAACCAAGCCCGCCGTCTCTGCGCGCAGGATGCGCGGTCCGAGCGTTACGGGCTGCACACCAAACCCGCGCGATCGCGCGATCTCATCAGCGCTCAAGCCGCCTTCGGGTCCGATGAACAGATTGATGTGGGTCGCGTCTCGATCTCGCTCCAGCGCAGTACGCAAATCGACAGCGCGTTCTTCTTCCCATGCAATCAAAGCTAGCCCTGCGCGCCGAGACGCGTCTTGCAACGCGTCTTGTAAGGATTGGACAGGGTGTAGTGCCGGAATCTTACCGCGACCGGATTGTTCTGCCGCTTCCGTCAGGATTCGCTCCCACCGCGCGCGCTTGGTGCGACTCACCGCATCCGCGGCCGTCCGCGCGGTGCTCAGCGGCACAAACGCAGTAATCCCGAGTTCGGTTCCCTTTTGCAAAATCCATTCAATCTTGTCTGCTTTCAACAAACTCTGGTACAAAATTAGCTGCGTGCGCGGCTCGCGCGGGGACGCGATTTTTTCGAGCACGCGCCCGCGCACCAGCGCGCGTCCGATGGCGGTGAGTTCGACGCGATACTCATCTCCCGAATTATCGAGCACCGCAATCGTTTCACCCGCGCGCAGTTGCAGCACATCGCGGATCTGATGTGCTTGCGCCTCACGCAAAATCAATTCGCCCTCGCGCAGAGATCCCGGGGAAACAAAAAAGCGGTGCATCCGGAAAAGTAGACAGTCGTCAGCAGACAGTAAAACGCTGCAGAGTCACTGTCGACTGTTGACGGTCGACTCTTGACTCTTTGTTGCTACCAGCGCCAGCCAATCGCTTTCTTGCATCGATTCGATCACGCGCAGCTCGACCTGGCGCAGAGCCGCTTTAACCAATTCGCCTTTTTCGACGAGGATGCCTGAGGCGATCAGGATTCCATTCGGCGCGAGCTGATGCCTCAGCGCGCGCGCGAGTTCCGCGATAGTTTCGGCGAGAATGTTCGCAGTGACGAGATCGAATCCGAGCGCTGGGTCATCGAGCGAGATGCTTCCAAGCTGCACCGTCACAATCGATTCAACACGATTGGACTGGACATTTTTTGTCGCCGTCTCGACCGCAATCGGGTCAATATCACGCGCGTCGATCGCGCTCGCGCCCAATTTCGCTCCGCCGATGGCGAGAATGCCAGAGCCGGTGCCAAGGTCCAACATCCGCGCGCCCGGTGTCAAATATTGTTCGAGCGCCGCCAAACACAAGCGCGTCGTCGGGTGCAAGCCGGTGCCGAACGCCATGCCCGGGTCGAGTTCGATGACGACCTCTTCTGCGTGCGGTGAATAGTTGAGCCACGTCGGTTTGATGACCACTCGCTTGCCGAGGTGCACGATGGAATAAAATTTTTTCCACGCGTTCGCCCAGTCCGCTTCTTCCAATTCGCGAATCTGCAATTCGCCGAGCGGGCGCAATTGTCCGAGATGCCACACCGCGTTTTCCAGCGCCGCGCGTTTCAGTTCCACCGTTTCATCCATCAACAAAAACGCGCGAACCGTAAAGGGTCGCGCGGGGTCGATGGTTTGTCCAACTTCCGGCGTTATTGTTTGCTCGACGACGGCGCCGCCGTAAGCAAATTCGTTAAAGACCGCGGCAACCGCTTCCGCCGACTCCGCATCCGCCGTCACCGCGAGTTCAAGCACATTCACAAGGAAATTCTAGATTGCGAGGAATGCGGAGCTTTGTATCCTGAGCGGACGCGGTGCCTCATCGCTAGGGCTTGAACGCGTCTTTTACCTTGTCCAAGATATTTTTTTCTTCGACCAGCGGTTCGGGCTTGAGCGTGCGCCCAAATTCGCGCAGCAGCGCTTTTTGTTTTTCATTAAGGTTCGTTGGCACGACCACGTCCGCGGTAACGATGAGATCACCGCGCCCGTTCCGTTTCAGAAAGGGCACGCCCTTGTTCTTGATGCGAAAACTTTTGCCCTGCTGGGTGCCCGCGGGGATGCGCAATTTTTCCGTTCCATCCAGAGTGGGAACTTCGACTTCGTCGCCGAGTGTCGCTTGCGCGATGTTCAACGGCAGATTCAGCAAGAGGTCTTGGTCGTCGCGTTGGAAGAGCGGATGCGGTTTGATAGCGATGACCACGTAAAGATGTCCAGTCGGTCCGCCACTCGTGCCTGCTTCACCTTCGCCCCCCAGTCGGATCTGCGTACCTTCGTCAACACCGGGAGGGACTCGCACCGAGATCTTGCGCGTGAGTTGAACGCGTTTCATACCGTGACATTCGTGGCACGGCGTGTTGACGACTTCGCCCTCGCCATTGCAGCGCGGGCAAGCGGTCACATTAACAAATTGTCCAAAGATCGATTGACTCGTGCGGCGCACTTCACCACTGCCGCGACACTGCGGACAACGCACCGGCGTGGTGCCCGGTTCTGCGCCGCTGCCTTTGCAGGTCGGACAAGTTTCGAGACGCGGCACCTCGATTTCTTTTTCGGCGCCAAAGACCGCTTCTTCAAAGGCG
>JBBSHK010000126.1:0-7713 GCA_038253185.1 Anaerolineae bacterium
CATATCCATTCGGCGTTTAGCTTTCATTTTCAATGATACCCAGAGAGATTGCAATGACCTGACTAAAGGACACAGCGCGCGAGCTAGTGACGCGATCTTGAGTGTCATGTTGATGGAACGGAAATGTTTCGACCTCTCGATGATGCGGCGCATTGTCCCAACGCCAAACATGATGTTGGCTGGTATCCAGCAACTCATATCGATACTTTACGCGTGCAATGGTCTCATCCTGCAAGGTTACATACTCTGCTACGTGCAATGAGTAACCACTTCCGAATCTCAGAATCGCCTTGATGTAACATTCGTTCTCATCAATTTCGCGGAACGTAATTTCAGAATCGGCAATGGCAGGTGTTTCGCTGACTAACCGGGCAATTTGTCGATAATACTCTTTCGCATTCACCCGGCAACCTCGTCGAGCACCTCAGCCTTCACTTTCCACACCTCACGTCCGCGCACTGCCGCAAACCAGTCGAACCATTCTTCGGAGTCACCTAATTCGCCGCTCTCAAATTTACGACTGAAGTCCGCCGAGTTCATGCTGAACTTTCGCTCAAACGCGGAACACTCGTTTTCGAATTGCTCCAAACGCAAACGCGCGAGGTGAGCTTGATCCCGCAGCGCACTTTTCACAATGTCTTGTACTACGGAATCCGGGAAATCTGATTTTGGAAGTTGCAATACCATAACCACACCATTACCTGCTACTTGCTATCCGCTCTACCCTAAATTTACTTCCGCTCGCACCACACCCGCGCGTTCGTGGCGCGCGATCAATTTCACCGTTCCGCCGTTCGGCGCGTGGACGGTCCATTCCACTTTCGCGCGGTCGTCAGTCGAGTCTTCTGCCGAGCCGACGAACGAGGGCTTGTAGGCGCGTCCTTCGAGCTGCGACAATTCTTCGCGATGCTTGCCCGTCTCCAGTGTCGCGCCTTCGGGCAGTTCGATCTCGGCGATGACAGCGCGCACCACTTTTTTCTCCGCGGCTTTTTTGGAAACGGGAGTCGGCAGCCAACCCGAATTGTGTACCACGAGACGGATGCGATAACTTTCGTTGCCCAATGGTTTCGCGCTTGCTTCAAGTAATTCGAGGCGCGGTGAAATCAACAGATGCCAGATCGCCCACTCTGGAAATTTCGCGATTTCTTTTTCCAAAAATTCGCCGGGCGGATTGCGAAAGGCGTAAATTTCATTCCAGCCGCCGAGTTCCACTTTGCCCAATTGCGGATGATCGAATTCGTACCAGTCCACATAGCCCTTGCGTCCGAGCACCTCGTCGCTCCACTTGAGCATTTTCAATTCTTCTTCGAACGGATGCTCCCGATACCAGTCAATGTATTTGTAATCGGTGATGCCCGCTTGCCGCTGCGGACTCCAAATTTCCACCGTCCACGCGAACACGCCGAGGTGATCGTACACCCACGAATCGAACGCGCCGGTGATAACTTGCTTCGGGTGGTAGCGAAAATCGTGATACACGGAGATGTTGGGATAGCCCGTAATGTCGGTGCCCTTTTGCCCAATCTTTTGATACGTCCACAAATCTTCGGCGGGAAATTCCTTGTCGTCGCGATCGTCGTAGGGTCGCAGCAGCACGCCGCTAAAAGTGTGAAACGCAATCGCGCCGGTGATATTCAAATGATGCGAGATGAAATGAACCACCGCGCGCACTTCCGGCTCGGACGCGGGATAAGGACCCGAGCCGCGCTGTTCGAATTCTTGACGCCAGTTCATGGGAAAGTTGCGATTGAGGTCAAGACCCTCCTTATTTTGCGCGACGTGAATCATCCAGCCGTCGTAATTTTTCAAAGTGCCTTCCGGCAATAGGCGATAATATTGTCCACCGGTTTCCGCCGGATCGCGTCGAATGAGCAAACGCGGGTCTTGGTCGTACGGCTTCCACGCGCCGTTCGGATCAGAGACGCGCATCATCAGGATACGACCATCGCCGTCAATATCTTCCATTGCCAAGCCGCCAATCGGCTCTTCGTCATACGGATATGGGCGGGTGCTCGAGCGAATGATTTTCGGTTTGTCGGCGAGCGCCCACTCTGCGCCATCCGGATTGATGCGCGGGCAAATATAAAATACGCGCGTATCGAGACAGCGCGTAATATCCGCGTGCGCGCCGTACTCGGTCAAGAGTTTGTTAATGAGATATAGACAGGCGGACGAGGGCGAGACTTCGCTGGCGTGAATGTTGCCGTCCACCCACAGCGCGGGTTTTTCTTTATCAGTGCCGGTCGAAAAATTCGTGATCGTGAGCAACCAGATGTCGCGCCCTTCGTGGCTCTTGCCGATGCTCTCGATGCGCGCGAGGTTCGGATATTCGGTCGCGTATTCGTTGAGAATGCGCGTCAGGTCGTCGTAGCGGTAATATTTGTCGAATCGAACTTCAGGCATAAGACACCTTTCTTGAAAAGTGTGATGAAATTGATTGTAATCCAAAATTCGTAGGGGCACAATACATTGTGCCCCTACCATCGAAATTCCGCGTGCCTGTGAACAATCTACGGTCTGAGCGCGCCAGCATTTTCAAAAAAGCGGATGTAGGACTCGATGCCGCGGAAATAATTCGGCAGGTGCAATTTTTCATTCGGCGCGTGCAGGTTATCGTCCGACAAACCAAAGCCCATCAGGACCGACTCGACGCCAAGAATTTTCTGAATCATACTCACGACCGGCACGCTGAAACCGAGCAACTGAAAGACCGGCTTGACGCCGAACGATTCGTCGAGCGCGGCAAGCGCGGCGCGGATGAAATCCGAATCGCGATCCACCAGCACTGCGGGCGAACTGGTATGTTCTATGACTTGCCACCGCACGGTCGCGGGCGCGTACTGGCGCAAATATTCTTCGAGTTGTGATTTCACCGCGTGAGCAGCTTGATACGGCACGAGCCGTGTCGAAATTTTTGCCATCGCTTTCGCGGGCAACACCGTCTTTGATCCTTCGCCGGTGAATCCCGAAAGAATCCCATTCACTTCGAGCGTGGGACGCGCGCCGACGCGTTCGGTGGTGGAAAATCCTTGCTCGCCGTACAAGTCCGCAACGCCCGCGGTCTTTTTCCATTCCTCATCGGAAAGTGGAAAGCGCGCCAGCTCCGCGCGTTCTTCTTCCGTCAGTTCGCGCACGTTGTCGTAAAAGCCGGGCAGCGTGACGCGACCATTCGCATCATGCATCCCCGCGATCAGTTCACACAACACCTGCGCGGGATTGTGCAGCGAGCCGCCAAAAATGCCCGAATGCAAATCGTGCTCGGGCCCATACACCACAAGTTCGAGATACGCCAGCCCGCGCAAACCGTACACGATGGACGGCTGTTCAGGACTGACGATTTGCGAATCGGCGTTGAGACACACATCGCACTTTAATTTTTCTTCATGCTCTTGCAGAAATGGCGCGAGATGCACCGAGCCGATTTCTTCTTCACCCTCGACCATTACTTTGATGTTGAGATTCAGCGCATCAGCTTGAATCAGTGCCTCCAGCGCTTTCAGAAACGCGTGCACCTGCCCTTTCATATCGGACGCGCCGCGCGCAAACAGATCATCGCCGCGTATCGTCGCCTCGAACGGAGGCGATTTCCATTCGTCGAGAGGATCGACCGGCTGCACATCGTAATGACCGTAGATGAGCACCGTCGGTTTGCCCGGCGCACTCAGCCGCTCGCCGTACACCACTGGATGTCCGCCCGTCGGCAGTAGCGCGACATTTTGAAAATTCATCGCGTGCAGTTGCGCCGCGACCCATTCCGCCGCGCGCTGCATATCTGCCTTGTGTTCGGACAAAGTGGAGATGCTCGGGATCGCGAGGAATTCTCTCAAGTCGGAGAGATAACGAGAGTGATTGTTGCGCGCATAGTCGAGCGCAACTGTGGATGTATTCAATGGGTTACCTCGATGTAATTTATTTACACACTCGCGACGGCTTTGGGTTCCGGCGCGCCCGCTCGATTCCGCAGCAGCATCGCCAACCCGTAGAACAAAATCACCGGCACGAGCAGCAGATGATAGCCAATCAGCATACTAAAATATTCCAACATGCCGCCGACCATAATTCCCAACAGGTTCGATGCGAACGCGATGTCCGCCGCTTCGGTGTCGCGAAACGAATTCGAAAAAATCACGTTGGCGAGAAACACCGGCGCGAACGCGAGGAGACTCGCGACGAGATAACGAACCACGATATTGTTGAACAGCAGCGTCTCCGGTGTCAGCACCAGGTTCAGAATCAACATTCCAAATAACAGCGCGTAGAAAATTCCGATGCGCCGAAATTTAAAGCGCGCATTGACCAGCACCGCCAGCAGCACACTGGAGAGAATCGCAAAGAACACCAGCGAGTTCACCACCCACGTGCTGCCGAACAACAGCGCGAAAGTGATCAACGCTTTCACTTCGAGCAGCGCAAAGGCGACGCCGAGAAAAAACATATGCCAGTTGAATCGTCTGAGCGTGCGAACGGGCGCGACCAACAGCAATCCGCCTAACGAGATCAACCCGACCATCGCCAGCCCGACGATATAGAGCGAGGGAAAAGATTTTTCGGGCAGATAGAGAAAGGGCCAGTCGTCGGTCGCGGGTGACCGCAGCGTGCGCGGAAAATAGCCCTCGCCGATGACGCCCAAGGTATTTGCCGCGGCGACGCCCGTCTCACGATAAGGACCGAATGTGCCCGGCGCCAGCGTGGCGAGTCGCGGTCCCGCCATCATCACCGCGGCGCGACCCCAACCGCCATACGTTTGAACGTAGGGCTCTTGATTGAACGCGAGACTGACCATTGTCGTCAGTTTGTCGATCAGCCATGGCTCGCGATAGTAATTGTAGAGCACAACCACGCCATCGTCAGTCAAAACACGGCGCGCCGATTCGATCGAATTTTCCGTCAGCAGAAAACTTTCGAGCCGCAGATTCGCCACACTCGACGTGAGCGTGAGCGAGTCCGGCAGCGCGAAAATAATCAAATCGTACTTTTCATTCGTGTTACGCAGAAAGGCGCGCCCGTCGTCGATCACGACCTTGACGCGCGGATCGCTGTAGGGCTGATCGGGATGAAACTGCGCGCCGAGCTTTTGAATCGTCGGGTCAATCTCGACCGCGGTAATCGATTTCACTCCGTAATGCAGCGCGGTAGAGGTATCCGAACCGGTGCCCGCGCCGAGAATCAACACGTTGTTAAAAGTTTGATTGGGAAAAATCTCGTACACGCGCCGATAAAACGGTTCCTTGGTCTGCCACGGCACCATCGATTGATGACCAATATTGTTCACGTCGAGTTGATAGCCGGAGGGTTGTGCAGGCGTCAAGACAATTTTGTAATAGGGCGACCAGTAGGTGCCACTCTGCAGCGCGAACGCCACGCCGACGCTGACGAGCATCAGCCCATCCCTTAATCCATCCGCGATGGGCACACTACTCCGGCTGCTCAGAGCGAGCGTGAGTAATCCCAACGCCACGAACCAAACGACGGGCGGGAGCGCAAAATACGCAATCAAAAAGAATGCCGCCGTGCCGGCGAGACTGCCGAGGATGTCAAAGCTGTACGCCGTCAACGGTTTGATCTGATTGAGCAGTGAGCCGAGCGGTCGCGCCAGCGGGACAAAGCACGCCGCAATCAGACCGAAAATCACAGGGAGCACCAGAAAACTTTCACCACGTTCTGCCTGTTGACCCGCCACGCCAAAATAAAGCACATCGGTGGAGGGAATTTGGAGATCAAAGCGACTGAACGCGACGACAACCACCAGCAGGAGCACCATAAAAGAAAATGGTGGGAACCAAAAATTTTTACGGCGCGCCGAGAGAATCCCCAGACCGATTCCGAGGAACGACGCAAGCAGAATGAAATTCGTAAAGTAGCTCAGGTAGCGCACATACGCCGGAATCCAGCGAATGCACAACAGTTCAAAGAACAACAGTGTAAAGGAAACCAGAAAAATTCGGATGCGCGGGTCCGCGATAAAAACCTGGTCCTGTACATCGGTGCGGAACCACGGCTTGGCGCGACTCACCAACGCTTCAGAAAACGACTGACTCATTCCTACCTCCCTGTGCAGGGATAATAAATAGTGGAATTTTATTCTGCCGGATACCTCGCGCGCATCCGTACAGCGTGAACGCGATTAGGTGGCGGATGCGGACAATATCTCCGCCGACCACGCGGTGTCTTGTTCGCTCAACAGTGGCTTTGGTGGCTGGTCGTAACGAATCACCAAGTTATAGCCGGCGCGGTCGTACACGCCTGCGAGCAGCGGGGTGAGATCAATCACTGGCTCTTCATCCTCAGGCAAGAGCGGCAGGCGAAACGTCGGGATGGAATCGCGCATATTAAATGAAAACCCACTTCGCCCTTCGTCTGTCACAACGAAGGAAACGATTTCAGGTGTGTATTTGATATTCAGCATTCGCGCGTGGCGGCGACATCTGAGAGGCGGTTGCAACACCATCGAATGGAACAATCTTCCCGCGCAAAATTTCCTCCGTACGCGCGCTACAAGCCGCGTTCCCCGCGCACGTAGGGAATGCCGAGCGCAGCGGGCGCGCCTAACCTTCGACGCAATGCTTCGCGCGAGCCGACGATTAAAATCAAAATCGTCACGAGATACGGCAGTGTGTCCATAAAACGCCCGAGCGTCGGATTGTTCGCGGTTGAAATGAGCGGCAGCGCGGGATTTTGCAAATCAAGCGGCAAGCGACGCAGCACACCAAAGAAATACGAAACCGCCATTCCGCGCAGCGGGTCCCACGAAGCAAAGATGACCAACCCCACAGCGATCCAACCGAGACCGGACGTTTTTCCCTCGACCCAACCTGGGTCGGTAATGAGGCTCATTGCCGCGCCGCCCAAGCCGCTCAACAATCCGCCGAACACCACGTACACGTAACGCGTGAAATAAACATCGATGCCCAACGCGTCCGCCGCCGAGGGATACTCACCCACCGCGCGCAGGTCAAGCCCCGGACGCGTACTATTCAGGTAAAACCACGCGAGCGGCGCAAAGATCAAGCCGACCGCGAGGATCAAGAACTGATCGATTGGCGTACTCGCCAGTCCGGCAATCGAGAGCGAGACCGACTGCGGCACACGCTGACCGACATACGGCTCACCGAGAATGGTCGAAAGTCCCGCGCCGAGAAAGGTCACCGCCAGTCCACTCACCACCTGATCAGCGCGGAGCGTGATCGTGATCAACGCATGCAAGAGCGCCAGCAGTCCCCCGAGCGCCATACCGACAAGCAGTCCCAGTACCAGATTGCCGCTGTTGAACCAGACGGCGAACCCGCCCATTGCGCCCATCAGCATCATCCCCTCGATGCCAAGATTAAGCACGCCCGCGCGTTCCGAAAAAATTTCTCCGAGCGTCGCGAACAAAAGCGGCGTTCCACTCACCAACCCGCCCAGCAGAATCGTCACCGCGAGCGCGGTCAGTTCGTTGCCGCTCACGCCGCAGGCTCCTGTGAGGGCTGAATGAGCACGCGCTCGACTTTTTCCACACGCACGCGATAGCGGAATAACAATTCAGTGCCGACGACGACGAACAGGATCACGCCCTGCAACATTGAAGCGATGCCTTGCGGCTGAATCAATTTTGTCCCAACCAACAACCCGCCGAACAGGATCGCGACCAGAATCGCGGCGAGAGGATTCAATTTGGCGAGCCATGCGACGATCACGCCCGTAAAGCCAAAGCCGCGCGAGAAACGACCGTTA
>JBBSHK010000127.1:0-7657 GCA_038253185.1 Anaerolineae bacterium
CAAGAAACGCAGTTGGTCGAAGAGGCGGTCGAAAAATCTCTGCGATCATACGGACACGAAGTTGTTGGCGTCCCTATTCGGGATGAACTGTGGGAACCGCTCCGCCGATTTGATGCCAACGAATCGCTGATCTTTAACCTCTGTGAAAGTATCCGCGACAAAAGTTATCTCGAACCATATGTCATTTCGATTTATGATTATCTCCACTTTCGCTACACCGGTTCGAACCGCCTGACCATCTCCACCTGTCTGAATAAAGCTCGCACCAAAGAAATTCTCAAAGCGCATAACATTCCCACTGCGCCCTTTCAGGTGATCGCGCCGCCGAGTGTGCGTCGTCAGCTCGACTTTCCGCTGTTCGTCAAGCCGATCGCGGAGGACGCGAGTCTGGGCATCACGCGCAACTCTGTCGTGGAGAATGAGCGCGAGCTGCGGCAGCAGGTACGGTTTATTTGGGACACCTATCGCCAGCCCGCGCTGGTCGAAGCGTTCATCGCCGGACGCGAGTTCAACGTAACCGTGCTGGGGAATGAATCGCCGCGCGTGCTGCCACTTTCGGAAATCAATTTCCGCCAGATTCGTGATCCGCTCGCGCGCATCGTCACGTTCCAAGGCAAGTGGGTCGAGAATTCGGACGATTACAAATTCACGCAGGTGATCTCGCCGGCGCGCGTCAACGAAGCCCTGCGCGAAAAAATCAATCAGGTCGCGGTGCGCGCCTACCAATCAATGGGCTTGCGCGATTACGGGCGGGTCGACATTCGCGTACGCAATGGCGTACCGTACGTGCTCGAGGTGAATCCGAACGCGGATCTTTCGCCGGATGCCGGCATCGCGCGGGCGGCGCGCGTCGCGGGAATGAGTTATGCTGATCTCGCCGATGAAATCGTGCGTCTCGCCGCGCATCGTTATAAACTCAAGCAGGCGCGACCCCGCATCATTTCACTGCGGCTCAAGGCGCGTAGCGCGGGCGCGGACGGCGTGCGCGCGATTCCGGTCAGCGCCTTTTCCAAGGAAAAGAAACGCGAAACGCCCAAACCGGAACGCGCGGCGTCGACTTTGGCGGTCGCCGCAGCGTAGAACTCTCTCAATAGGCTTGCCGGCTAGTGCTTATTGATCCGCCGCGGCTTGAAGAAAGTGAACAGCTCGTCGCCATTGCTGAGGCGACGAGCTTTTTTGATTCCGAAGAGGTTCGCGTCGTGCGCGAGATGCTCGAGGAATATTTCGCCGCGTCCGATGCGAGTGAATATATCTGGATCGTATATCGCGACGCGCCGGAGATGCCGCCGCTCGGATTCGTTTGCTATGGACCTGTTTCGATGAGCGACGACGTGTACGATCTCTACTGGATCGCGGTGGACCCGCAGCACCAGTCAAAAAAAATCGGCAGCGCGCTGTTGAAATTTGTCGAAGAGGATTTACAAAAAAGGCACGCGCGCCAACTGTATATTGAGACATCCGACACGGAAAAATATATTCCGACGCGCGCGTTCTACGTGAGGCGTGGCTATGATCAGGTGGCGCACTTTACCGACTTTTACCATCCGGGCGATGGCAAGGTGATCTACCGCAAAGTGTTTGGAGAAAAGTAGGGGTGAAGTGGTTCACCACCAAAGTCCTGCGGGTGAATTGTCATGCTGAACAAAGTGTCCTGAGTATACTCAGGCAGCATCTCGTTTGCCAGATAGAGACCCTTCGCGCTACTCGGGGTGACTCATCTAAATTCTTGTCGTTCACCCCTACCCGACTGCCCGCAATTTATTTCAAAGAATTTAGCGCGCGTTGTCGCTGCTCGCGCAGTTGCAACAAATCGGAGTCATCGCGCGGCAGACTCGCGATCGAAACGGTCAAGGCTTTTTCATATTTGACCAGCGCGGCGCGTCCGGCGGAACGCGCCCACCGTCGCGTCAAGGTGGCATCGAGTCCTGCCGCCCCATCCAATATTTTCAGCAGCTCCCAACCCAGGTTGCGCGTATCGGTCGGCTCGGTCGTCAGCATAACTGCCTGCGCAAACATTTCGCCGTACTCGATCAAGGGCTCCATTCGCGTGACATTACTCTGAATCGAAAGCGCGGTCATCTCTGGCGCGACGATGAATTGCGGCGAATCGGCGACAATCATCGCCGGCGCGTTTTGTTCGGCAACTTGCATCGCGGTGGCTGCGGTCGAGGCAGCAGTTGTGCTCGTCACCGGAACAACCTCGACTGGCGGCGAGGGTGATTCAATGGAGGTGTCGATCGTTCGCGCGAGAGCGCGTTGGATCGCGGCATTGCGCGGATTGACCGCCTGCGCGCGTTCGAGACATTCGCGTTTTTTATTCGGGTCCGAAAGAGCTTCGGCGAGGAGCAGCCACGCTTCATCGTCCTCCGGTTGGCGCACGATCACATTCACCAGCATCGCCTGCGCGTCCTCCGCACGTCCTTCGCGCAACGCGCGTCGCGCCTGCTCCATCAAATTACTCGCCATCGATGCCGATTTTATCACCAGCACAACGGATTAGTAATCACCGTTTAGTCCTAGTGCGGCATTAACAGAGCTCTTGGTCATTCAGTGCAAGGCATCGTTCGCCATTAACCTACTCTCCAAAACTTCTTGTACAACAAGTCTGTTAATAATGCACTAGCCGCGCGACGCGGCGTTACTCCCAGTTGGGTGTTTTGATCCATAACAGAATGCGCGCGGCATTTTTCCCGCGTAGCCAGCAGGAGGATAGAATGTCTGACCAGAAAAAATCGGACGGCAGCGAAAATACCGCCGAGGGGAAAATTAGCCTGACGCGCCGGCAAGCGATGACGGCACTGGGAGTGGGCGCGGTGGCGTTGACCGCGAGTCATCTGGGCGTGGCGTACGAGGCGTCGCAATTTGCCCACGAGCAATCGCAGCCGCAACTTTCCGACTTGCAGAAAGAGTTGGAGAAATTACGCGGCTTGGTCGCGCTGTACGACAATCTGGAAAAGATCGGCGTGGACGCGATTGTGGGCGGCGCGCTCACGGCGTTCAAAGGATTTCTCGACCGGTTGCGCGGCGGCGTTGGCTTGTTGAGCGGCGGCGTGAGCGCGGCGGAAGGCGCGCTCAATGCTTTTGAAAACACTTTCGCACTGGTGCGTGGAGGACTGAAAGCGGCGGAGGAGGCGATTGGCAATCTCGTCGCGCTGCTGAAAAATGCCGAGTCCTTTTTGGGACAGGCGACCTCGCCGACGAAACCGTTAATCCAGCAAATGCGCGATTTTTTTGACGATTTGCTGAGCAAGATTCCGTTCGGCGTTGGCGACAATATTCGCAAAACGATCGATGGAGTCGTCGGGCTGGTCACCGCGATACCGAATGCGGTGACGAGTGTCAACACGCGCTTGCTCGAGCCGCTACGCACCAGTTGGTTTGCGGAAGACAACGCCAAAAATTTACAAGGCGCGCTGTTGGACCCGGTCAAGCAAAAAGTTTTCAGCCCTTTGAAAAAATTTCTGGGGGATGTCGATCAGACGCTGGCGCACTGGGAGAGCGATGTCGCCGAGCCGGTGCAAGCCGCGCTCGACCAGCGCGAGGCGGTGCGTAAGCAGATCACACAATACAAACAGCAGCACAAGATGTGAACAATGAACAATGTGAACGTCGATAGGAAATTAAAGATTCGGTGATGAAAGGAACAGTGCTCGAACAGTCTAACCTCCGCGATCTTTTTCTCTTGCGCCCTGACATTATCTTTCTGAATCACGGCTCATTCGGCGCGTGCCCGCGTCCGGTATTCGAGCAGTATCAAAAGTGGCAATTGGAACTCGAACGGCAACCGGTCGAATTTTTAGGACGGCGCTTTAACGAATTGCTGCGCGCGGCGCGCGAGCCGCTCGCCAAGTATTTGCAGGTCGCCGCTGCGAATGATCTGGTCTATGTGCCGAACGCGACTACTGCAATCAACCTGGTCGCGCGCTCACTGCAATTACAACCCGGGGATGAAGTGCTGGCGACCGATCACGAGTACGGCGCGGCGGACCGCACTTGGCGTTTTGTCTGCGCCAAGCGCGGCGCAAGCTACATCAATCACGCGCTGCCGTTGCCACTCACATCACACGAGCAGATTGTTGAATCACTCTGGTCGGGTGTCACGCCGCGCACGCGCGTGCTGTTCATTAGCCATATTACTTCGCCCACTGCGATCATTTTCCCAATCAAGGAATTGATTCGGCGCGCACGTGAAGCGAATATTATTTCTGTGATTGATGGCGCGCACGCGCCCGGACAAATCCCGCTCAATCTATCGGAACTCGGAGCGGATTTCTACGCGGGTAATTGTCACAAATGGATGCTGAGTCCGGTTGGCTCTGGATTTTTATACGCGCGCAAAGAAATGCAATCACTGCTCGAACCGCTCATCGTGAGTTGGGGCTGGCAGGCAGAAAAACCGGGAACTTCGCGCTTCATCGACGAACTGGAATGGCAGGGCACGCGCGACATCGCCGCGTACTTGAGCGTGCCCGCAGCGATTCAGTTTATGGCAGAGCACGATTGGGCACAGGTGCAGCACGCGTGTCACGAGCTGGCGCGATACACGAGAAGAAAGATTTCCGAATTGACCGAACTAGAGCCGATTACGCCGGACTGGTCCGAGTGGTATGCACAGATGGTCGCATTGCCACTGCCGTCGTATGATGCAGAAATTTTGAAAGCGCGTTTGTATGATGAGTTTCGGATCGAGGTACCGATTGTGACGTGGAACGGTCGTCAATTCGTGAGGGTTTCAATCCAGGGCTATAACACTCGCGCAGACATCGACGCGCTGATGAACGCGCTCGCGATCTTGCTGCCGCAAATTGCACCGGGGAGCTAGCGCGCGTTTGCCGCGCATCCCGCGTCATTTAAGCGATCAGTCCCCGCGCTTTGAGAAAAATATCCGCCTCGTTCCGCGTGGGGAACGAGCTCTGAGTTCCGAGGCGCGTGACTGTGAGCGCGGCAACGGCATTCGCGCGCGCGACGGCTTGGCGCAGCGCCAGCCCCTCTCCCAAAAATACCGCGAGACTACCGATAAAGGCGTCCCCCGCGCCGGTGGGGTCAACCGCTTCAACTCGCAGCGGAACGATGTGATCAACTCCGCTGGCATCGACCAATAACGCGCCGCGCTCACCCAGTGTCAAGAGTACGGTCTTGGCTCCGCGCTCTAATAATTTGCGCGCGGCGACTTGAGCTTCTTCCAAAGTTTTTACCGAATGTCCGGTGAGAAATTCCGTCTCGGTCTCGTTCGGCGCGCAGAGGTCGGTCAATGCAAGTAATTCATCGGGCAACCGTGCGGCGGGCGCGGGATTCAGAATGGTAAAGACACCCGCCGATTTGGCAAGGCGGAATGTTTCGAGCGTGGTCTCGAGCGGCACTTCCAATTGACACACTACAATATCGGCGCGAACAATCACCTCACGCGCGGCTTGCGCGTCGGCGGGCGAGAGTCCATCATTCGCACCGGGGACGATGACGATCACATTCTGCGCGTGGTCGTCAACCAAAATGGGCGCAACGCCGGAGAAACGCGATTCGTCAAACAAAACGTACGTGGTGTCAATCCCGTGCTCACGATAATTTTTGAGGGTGCCCTCGCCAAAAACATCGCGCCCGACTTTCGTCACCATCGTGACCTGCGCGCCCAGCTTCGCCGCCATCACTGCTTGATTCGCGCCCTTGCCGCCGTAACCGAGGTGGAACGAATGTCCGACCAACGTTTCGCCCAGCAGCGGCATACGCGGCACTTTAGAGATCAGGTCAATATTGGACGAACCGACGACACAGATTTTCGGAGAAGGAGCTGCCATAGTTTTAGGTTGTGCGCTCGTTCTTAAAAGCGTAAGAACATTTTCGCCGGTCATTGTAAACGATTTCGAAAATGCGTGTCAAGCTCAGGCGCAATTTTCGCAAGCCCGCATCGCGGGATACGAACGCGTATGCGAAATTGTTTGGCGGCGATTGACAAACCGATTCGCGACGCGTTAGAATAATTTGTGGTGGTAAAATAAAGCGCGGTTAATTTTTTCAAACGGAAAAACTCTATGCAATATACCTCAGAAAATATTCTGCTCCGACCCTCGCCTGAAACTACCGACCGCGATTTGATTTTGCGAGTAACTCCAGCACGCGCGGGTTGGGATTTCATTTCGTTCGAGGCGCGGCGACTTGCGGCAGGACAGCAGTGGTCATTCGACAGCGGTGAGAACGAACTCGCGCTGGTGAATTTCAGCGGCGTGTTTTCGGTCCACACCAATCGCGGCGCGTGGACCGAGATCGAGGGACGCAAAAATGTTTTCGCAGGCGCGGCGCACGTTTTGTATTTGCCGAGGCGCACCGCGCTGACCTTCACCGCGCACACCGATTGCGAATTCGCGGCAACGTGGGCGCCGACCGACATCGACCACGAACCCTTCCTCAGCAAGCCGCGCGATGTGCCCATCTCGATTCGCGGCGGCGATAACGCCAGTCGCCAGATCAACGATCTCCTTCCTCCCGGTTCGCCCGCGCATCGATTGGTGTTGGTCGAAGTCTATACGCCGAGCGGCAATTGGAGCAGCTATCCGCCGCACAAGCACGACGTACATCGAGTGGACGAATCGGGCAAACTGGTCGAAGCTGATCTGGAAGAAGTCTACTTTTACAAATTTGATCGAACGGAAGGTTACGCCTATCAGCGCGTCTACACCGACGACCGCTCGCCGTTACACCAACGCGGCTTTCCGATTGATGCGCTCGTGCGTCCGGAAGAAAATTGCGCGGTGCTGATTCCCGAAGGGTATCATCCCGTCGTGAGTCCGCCCGGTTACACCACGTACTATTTGAATGTGCTGGCGGGCAGCGCGCAATCGCTCGCGTATCAGGAAGACCCGCGTTACAGTTGGGTCAAAGAAACTTACACCCGAAAAGACGAACGACTGCCGCTGTATTAAATCGCAGAGAACGCAAGGTCGCAAAGAACCTCCCCTCACCCCTCCTTATGAAGGAGGGGAATGGGGGAGGTGCGTTCTCTGTGTCTCAGTGGTGAAAAGGAATGATGACGATGACTCAATACAATGGTCCGCTCCACGAAATGGCAACGACCACGCCGACGGAATATTGGAATGACTCCTGCTCGATTGAAGAGTTGCAGTACGCGATTGCGCGCGGCGCGGTCGGCGCGACCAGCAATCCGGTCATCGTGCTGAATGTGCTCAAGAAAGAAATGCGCCTTTGGCGCGAGCGCATCCGGCAAGTGATTGACGAAAATCCGACGTGGACGGAAACACAGATCGCATGGAAGATTTATGAACAAGTCGCGGTCGAAGCCGCGAAACAACTCTTGCCCGTGTTCGAGCGCGAGCAGCAAAAGCGCGGTCGGCTCTCGATTCAAACCGATCCCGCGCTGTACCGCAATCGCGACGCGATTCTTCAACAAGCGGAATATTTCGCGGGGCTGGCGACGAATATGCAGGTCAAAGTTCCTGCGACCAAGGCGGGCATCGAGATGCTCGAAGAAGCGACGGCGCGCGGCATCAACGTGAATGTCACCGTCAGCTTTACCGTGCCGCAAGTTGTCGCGAGCGCAGAGGCAATCGAGCGCGGCTTGCAGCGTCGTGAAGCCGCGGGGCAAGCTGTCTCAACGATGTCGCCGGTCGTGACGATGATGGTCGGGCGCACGGACGATTGGATGAAA
>JBBSHK010000128.1:0-7656 GCA_038253185.1 Anaerolineae bacterium
AAAAATTTTGCCCAGCGCGCCGTGCGAAAAATATAGCTGGAGAAGGTGAAAAGCGCAGAGAGCGCGACGAGGCGATAGTCCGCTGCCGCGAGTGCCGCGCCGGTGGCATTCAGATCTACGCGATAGAGTGCGAGCGTCAGAAAAAGTCCCGAGATGAGGAGACCGATAACGGGACCGAGGATTTTTCGCGACTTCATAATGAGAGGAATTTCTCATCGAGAAAACAAATAAGGACGATACACTCGATTGAGAATTTTAATTGTCATTCTGTCGGAGCAGCGCGACCCGCGACGTGTGGTTGCAGAATCTCCACTTGGGTTAGTCAGAGATTCTTCGCTGCCTTCAGAATGACAATTGTACTGTTTTTATTTCGTCTTTCTTCCAGTGGGGCAAGAATCCAACGCGAGAACTGGAGTAAATTTTTTGCTCTCAAAAAAGAGCAGGGAGGAGGAACACGAACATCCCTCCTCCCTGCTCTTCTCGATGTAGAGTCACCTACTTCACAGGAGCAAAGATACTGATCCGATTGTTGCCCGAGTCCGCGACGTAGACCCTGCCGTCGGGCGCGACCATCAGTCCTGTCGGGAGCTCAAACGCATCCAGCCCCGCGCCGCGCGTGCCCCACACCGCGAGCAGTTTGCCATCATTCGAGAATTCCAAGAGCCGATAACCTTCCGGGTCGCTGGCGTAAACATTGCCGTCCTTGTCGGTCGCAAGAAATGGCTTGTTCACCACCGATTGCGAGTCCCAGGCTTCGACTGACCACTGCTGGATCGGGTTGAAATCTTTATCAAATTTTTGGATGCGCTGGTTCCACGTATCCGCGACAAAAATATTTCCTTTCGGGTCCATCGCGAGTCCGACCGGTTCGAGGAATTGTCCGGGCTCCGCGCCCGCGCCGCCGAATTGCGCCAGCGGCGCGCCGTTCCCATCGAATTTCAGCACGCGTTTGTTGCCGGTGTCGGTGAGCCACACGTTGCCCTCCGCGTCCACGGCGATGGCACGCGGTCCGTACACATTCAACGGGTTTGCGGTGGTGTCGCCGCCCACATCGCCGAACTTGCCCCACTGGGTAATGAACTTGCCCGTCGCGTCGAATTTCTGAATGCGATGGTTCCACGTGTCCGCGACATACACATTGCCTTGCTTGTCGGTCGCGAGACTCCACGGCTCATTGAACTGCCCCGGCGCGTTGCCCTTGCCGCCCCATTGCATCAAAAATTTTCCGTTCGCATCAAATTTCTCGATGCGACTATTGAGCGTGTCGGCGACCAGCAAATTTCCCTGTGGGTCAAAAGTCAAGTTGTGCGGATTATTGAATTGACCCTCGCCCGCGCCCTGCGAGCCGAAGGCAGATTGCGCCTGCAATCCTTGTTTGTAGAGTTTGGTGTAAAGGTCTTCCTGCTGGGCACTGGTCGGAGGCGGCGCGACGACCCCGGCGTATTGCCACAGTGAGCTTGCGACATCTTTGCGGACATAGAACGCGAACGTGTGCACGTAGGGCCAGGCGCTCAAGCTCTCCGGGTATTTGTGATAGAACCAGATGTCGCGCACGAGCGAACGTAAATTGTTCGGAAGCAAGACACCCGCGCAGTCATTGCCATTGGCGTCTTTGCCGCCGAACAATTTGCACCACGTCAGGTCTTTATAAAATTCGTTGGGCCACCAGATCAGGCGCATATTGCGGCGGACGTACTTGCTGCCGAGATAGGGCTTGACTCCCGCCTCATTGGTGGGACCGGCTATCACCACTTCGGCATCGAAAGGCGCGTTGGGCGACTTGCCATAGAATTGCGCGTTGCGATAATTACGCAAGTACCACACAAAGGGCCAGGAGGATTCGTCATCGTACGCCACCTTGATAGTATTATTATCACAATTGACCTTAACCTTGTTGTCCGAGCCGGCTTGCGCGCATAAACGCCGCGACAATTCCTCGATCTCGCGCATCGCGTTCGGCACATCGGGCGTACCTTGCGCGTAGATAATCGTTTCCACCGCGACGTCGCTATTCTGATATGCCGCGAGCGCGGTGGAGTGAATCGTGAACAGCGCCATAATCGCAAAGAGGGTGACGAGCGCAACGCGCAGCGCGTCCTTCAAGCCGAGCTTTTGTCCCAAATACACCAACGCTCCCGCGCACACCGCCACGACGAACAATGAGAGAATCAGACTGGAGCGCTGCGCGAGTTGATCGAGCGGCGTGCCCGACAAGGGCGCGGGTCCGAAAAAGATTTGGAAGGCGAGCACGAGAATGCCCAACGCCAGCACCAGCGCGAACAACAGTCCACCCTCGTTGAAAATCGCGCGCCAGTTCGCGCGCAGCACGCGCTGCATAAAATAACCCGCGGCAAAGGCAAGCGGTATCGTGAGATGCATCGTGAGCCACGGCATCTTTTCGCCTGCCCAACTGAACAGTGTCAGTACGCCCAGCACCCAGATGCCGATCAAGGTCGGAAAGCGCGAGCGCGGGTTCGCGGGATCGTACGTCAGCAAAAAGTACAGCGGCACCAGCAACCCCAGCAGCAGCGCGGTATAGTTCGAGGCTTGCAACGCGTCTTTGCCCTTGAGCACCAAATTGATCAAGGAGCCAATCGCGCCCGGCGTAAACCAGATGTACGCGAGCATACCGAGCAGTGGGACCAGCACGGAGAGGAAATAGAAAAGTCGCGGAACTTCGCGCTTCCACAAAATATAGAACAGGCCAAGAACCCCAAACAGGTACGGCAAGTATTCGTACAGCGGCAGTGTGACCATCAGATAATAATACGTCGGCTGCGTGCCTCGCTGCACCGGTTGCTGCGTAATCCAATACCCAAGCGAACCGATCAGACCGGAGCCGAGTCCGGCGGGATTTGTCAGTACCGTTGTAAAGAAAAAGATCATGATCGGATAGAACAACAGCGCGCAGATCAGCCACTTGCGCCAATTCCAAATCGCGCCGATCAGCGCGGAGAACAAGATAAAGCCGATGAGTACCGCCGCGCTGAGGCGAATCCCATCGACCGAAGAATAATCGAGCGGGTCGCGCTTGAGCACCGTGTTGATAAACATCGGCGCCAAGAACAGCGGCAGCGACAGCGTTCCGAGCACGATCGAGAGATCGAAGGTGGAAATCGCGCGTCCCGTCGTCTCTGGCACGCGCGTAATTCCGAACCGATGCAGTATCGTCCAGAGTACGAGATAGCCCACGTATCCTGCAAAAAACGGAATCCCCACCAGCGCGGCGATGACGCCATGATAAACTTTTTTCCCTTCGGGCTGACGCTGGTTCAGCCAATCATAAGTAAACACCGCGGTAAGAAAATACGCGAACAGCGCGGTGAAAATAAAAGTCGTTTCCATCGCGGTGTACGAAAAGCCCAGGATTGCCGCCGCCGCGTACAACCAGCGAGAGGAACGTTGGTGTTCCGGATCAACGCTGTCATCCACCAGAGTCCGCGTCTCAAAATATTTCATAATCGCGAGCAGCATCAGCACCACGAACACTTCGACGTAGATGTCGTGGCGATTAAAGCGCGAATAGTAGGTGACAACCGGCGAGATGAGCAATAGCAGGCTGGTGATGATCCAGCCGCGCCGCCCCAACCATTTGCGGAAAAAGAACGGGAGCGAGATGAGAATGATTCCGAACAGCACGTTCGGCACGCGCCCGGTCACATCCGTATCGCCGAAAAGGAAAAACGTCGCGGCGGTCAGATGATATAGCAAGGGTCCGTGATAAATCGGATTATGGATGTAACCCTTGCCGACGTAGAGATCGTGCGACCACGAAGTGTGAATGCTCTCATCGTGATTGTACGAACGCGCGCCCAAGTCCCAAAAGCGCGTCGCAATCGCGAGCACGAGCAGTGCGACCAGCAAAACTTTTTCCCAATCCACTGTGAACAATGTCGTGAGTGGAGTATCCCACACCGACCGTCTCTCTTCAACTTGAACAGCCATTCGTAACCTCGATCAATTGATAAAAAATAATCTTTTCAATTTATTGCGGCTTGGGCACCCACAGCTTGACCTGCTGCCAATTTTCGCTCCCGCCTTGACGGAACAGCAACCACTTCCACAACTCCGCGCCGGCGAGCCGCTGCGGCTGCCAATTCATCGTAACACGGTAGCGCTGGCTCTCCCAATTGCCCGCGGGCGCGGGCGCGTCGGCGTCGGTCAACAGTGCTTGTGCCTCGCCGCTCACCTTTGTCGGCTGACCTGTCGAGACGTTTACGAACCGGCGCAAATTCCACTGCACCACTGCGCCAAGTTCACCTTCAACTCGCACCGACATGACATGGGGATCATTCGCGCGCCATTGTGAGGCTTGTTCGAGATCGCGCACCAGATCGCGCACTTGAAGCGAGCTTTGGTCAGGTGACAGTAATTCGTGTGTCGTATCCTGACCCGAAAAGTTGGCAAGCCACAAAGCACGTACGCCCAAGAGTAGCAGCAAAATTGCCACCGCGATCGCGCCCAGGTTCGCGGCGCGCGTTCCGCCGAGTGAGCCCACGGCAAGCAGCGCGATGAAAAGAACGACCACCAGACAGATCACGCCCAAAACGATTGCCGCGGCACCGGGACCCGGCGCGCCGCGCGCAACCAATTCGTAAAAACTCTGGATGCCCGGCGAAAAACGATTTTGTTGGAAGAACGAGGCGAGTTGCAGAAATGTCACACTCACCAACACCAGCGCCATCACCAGAATCGGCAGCTCGCCCCAAATGAAAGAGCGCACACCGCCCGCGTTCCCGATGTCTTCGCCCGCGCGCTCGAGCAAATTACCGAGGAACCAGCCCGCGAGAATAGTTAGCGGAATCGCAATCACGACCGCATTGGCAGGATCCTTTCTGCCGCTAATCGAATAGACCAACAGCGCGACAATTGTCACCGTCGAGCAAAGCAGCAACCCACCGCGCTCGCGAACGCCGACGCCGCGCGAACTCACGACCAAAATGAGACCGGCGAATCCAAACACCACCGCCAGCGGCTCGTAGATGAGCAGCAAGCTCAAGGGCGAGTTGAGCGGACCGACGCTGGAAAACGCGTTCAGCCAATCGCCCGCCAGATTGAATGCCGCGCCCAGTCCGGCGCGATTCATAAAGAACCCCGTCGCCGCCGCGACATAAGCGGCGGAGAAGATCAACAGCGCGCGAGCCCAGTCCGCGCGCGGCTCCGCAACTGCCTCCGCGCCAATGTCCACCAACGGTAACGTACCGCCAATAGGTCCGTTCGAGTACGTGCCTTCCGGCGCCAGCTCGTCTAAATTCGCTCGCGACGAGAGCCAGCGCGTGAACAACCACGCGATAATTCCAGCGAGCAGCAGAGTAAAACCCGCGGCGCTCGCGGTCAAGGCAATTGCCCCCAGCACGGCTGCCCAGTACACCTCGCGCGCACGGCGCGGGTCGCCCGCGCGCCATAACAAGAGCAGCGCGGCGAGCCCGCACACCGCGCTGATTTCAATCCCATTCACGTCACGCGCGTAATACACGAGCGAAGCTGAGAGCAGCAGCAGCGCGGAGGCGAGCAGCGCGCCGGCGCGACCGATCTCGCGACGCAGCAACACTGGTAAGAGCACAAGCACGCTGCCGATCAGCGCGGGAACGAGGCGCGCGCTCAATTCGCTCGCGGTGAGCAGCACAAAGCTGAGCAGATTGCTGGTGAACAGAAACGGGCTTGCTGTGATGCCACTGCCCTGCCCTTGCAGGAATTGGAACGCGCCGAGCGCGGTCGCGGCTTCTTGCTCGCTCAAGGGACGCGCGCCGAGATTCGAAAGGCGCAGCACTAGCGCGACCGCAAAAATAAAAGCGTACAGCGCAGTTTCGAGCGTAATGCCGGTGAATAATTCGCGCAGAGTTGGAGATGCGACGGCGCGCGGCGCGTGCTCGCGTGGACCAAATACCAATGTCGGCAGCGCGACAGTTTCGTCGGCAGGGACGCGCTCGACCACGCGCGGGCTCTGCGGCGGCGCGGGTCGCGGCGTCGGTGGATTCGGACGCGGTGCGCGCGTCGGTTGAGTGACTCTCTTTTTCGATTTCGCCATCACGGAATCTGTGGGACAAGTTGATAGATGCGCAACGCACCTTGATTAAAAACGAGCTGCCCGAGCCGCGCGAACTTTTCGACCTGCGGTGGACTCAATCCAAATTTCTCGCGCTCGTGACTGCCCACGATCACATAGTCCACTCCGTACTTGTCCAACAGTACGCGAGCCGAATTGGGATCGACGGCTTTATAAATCCTTTCGATGTCCGCCTCGCGCTTGCCCGCCTCATCATAATTGCCGCGCCACTGCAATTCGTGTCCGCCCCAACCCAGAACCGTTGGCAAACCGGTCGCCGCAGAAATTTCATCGTAGGTCGAGTACTGCGGTCCGTTCGTCTCAAGAATGGTCGCGTCGTTGGGCGCGTGCGCGTTCAGCCATTGGATCGCGGCATAATCATCTGGGTTCGCATTCTTGATCCACAGCGTACCGTCGAGCGTCGGAATTCCCGCCGCAGAATTCGCTTTGAAATTATTCGCGCGATTCGGAAAGGCGAGCGCGGGATAGACCAACGTCAGCGCGAACAAAATTGCAAAGGCGCTTGCCCAAAGTGTACGCGACATTCCGCGCGTGCTGCGCCAGATGTAATAAACCCCGAACGCGGAAGCAATCGCGAACAATGCCCACGCCTGATAGTACAACTTGAAAACAGTGTTCATGCGCGTCTCGAAGGTATCGCGCACGTACAAAAACTCCACGCCGAAAGTGAGCAGGAATGCGGTGAACGCGAGCAGCAGCGCAAAGATCATGCTGGTGTCGATCGACAAGTCCGCGCCGTCCAGAGTCGATTCCAATGCAAGTTGTCGCCGCACCAAAGCGACGATGCTCGCGATCAAGACCGTAAGCAGAATGAAAACGCCGGGACTGGTCGCGAGGGTGCTGATATACTTGTCGAGAATCTGATTCATCACCTGAGCCGAGTTCGGCGCATTCAACAAGCTCGCCACCTGAGTGCGGAGTTCGGCGCTGCGCGAAAGCACAACAAAACCCAACACCGCGATCACGACCGGCACCGCCAACATCATCAGGGCATACGCGCCGGCTTCGCGCAGTACCGGACGCAGCGAACCGCGCCGCTCCCAGATCAACACGCTGACAAAACTCGCGAGCACAAACACGAACAAACCGAACATGATCAAATATTGGTGCAGCGGTGTTTTGAAAAATACAGAAGGCGCGATGCCGCGAAATTGCGACGTGAACCCAATGTAAAAAGGCAAGAAGAGCAGGTAGGCAGTGACGAGCAAGCTAATGCCGAACAACGCAGTCTTGTAAAGCAGCCCAAGCGACCACGCGCCCGCCGCGCGATATTCCGCAATAGCAAACGCGAGCGTGATCACAAAACCGTAGGTCGCAATGTCCCACGTGTTCAGCATCCCCAGCGCGCCGACGATGATGGCGGTGAGCAGTGTTGCCGGTGTCAACCACCCTACGAGCGATTCGCGCAACGATTTTTTTGCGGGCGCGCGACCTCGCAAAATATTCAGCCCCACCGCGAGCGCGAGCAGACCAAACGGCAGCGCGAGCACGTGCGGATGCAAATCGCCGAGCAGAAAGCTGAACGCTGGAAATTCGTCGATTACTTCGATGTGACCACCGTTGGTGGGGTTGTGATCATTAAGCACGCG
>JBBSHK010000129.1:0-7588 GCA_038253185.1 Anaerolineae bacterium
AGGTGAGACGAATTCCTGATTAGGCGCGGCGGAACAGCATCATGTCCATCACACGATCAGTGTAAGATTACGTTCTGATTGGCGATAAGGAAACCAAACGAGGTGAAGAATTGGAAGCGCTTGGCTTTGATTCATTTGACGCGCTGCATCTCGCTTGTGCCGAATCAGGCGGCGCTGAAATATTTTTGCCAACAGATGATTCGTTAGCTCGGCGCGCTCAACAGCATTCCACAGTTCTCACAGTACGAGTGAGGAACGCGTTGGAGTGGATTGAGGAGGAGAGCAGGAAATGGATGTCAGGACAATGACTCCCGCGCAAATCCGCCACGCGGGACTAGAAGCACTAGTGCGTGAGCTTGGACCAGCAGGCATGCTCTTGTTCTTGCAACAATTTGAATTGGGGTCCGGCGATTATACGCGTGATCGTCATCAATGGCTTGATCAAATCGACGTCAAGACGCTCGCGGAGAAAATAAGGCAGGAGCAGAAAGAACAGTAGGACGGAGCAAGCCGCATATCCACGCGCCGTCCTCCGGCACACTTATGCACGCCCAAGTCTTGCGCGAACACAAAGCCGCGGACGAAAATCCTTTAACACTGACGCAAGTCGAAACCCCTCGCGCGCGAGCGAATGAAATCCGCATCCGCATTTCGGCGTGCGGCGTCTGTCACACCGACTTGCACATCGTCGAGGGTGAGCTTCGCCCCACGCTGCCGATTATTCCCGGACATCAGATCGTTGGAGTGGTGGATGAACTGGGCGAGGGCGCGCAGCGTTTCAAAACGGGCGAGCGCGTCGGCGTGCCGTGGTTGAATTGGATCAGTACTGATTGTCGATGGTACGGCACCGACCGCGAAAATCTGTGCGACGACATTCGCTTCACCGGTTTCGATGTCAACGGCGGGTTCGCCGAATACATTACTCTGGATGAAAATTTCGCGTACGCGCTGCCTGAAAATCCCGCAAAGGGCGCGGGACAAGTTTTTTCGGATGGACAAGCCGCGCCGCTCTTGTGCGCGGGCGTAATTGGATTCCGCGCGCTGCGGCTGAGCGAGATTGATAGAGGCGAACGCCTCGGACTGTACGGTTTTGGCGCGAGCGCGCACATTGTTTTGCAAATCGCGCGGCATTGGGGCAAAGAGGTGTACGTTTTCACGCGCAGTAAGGAACACAAACGGCTTGCGCGCGAATTGGGGGCAACGTGGGTCGGCGAGAGCAATCAAGTGCCGCCGCACAAAATTGACAGCGCGATCAATTTCGCGCCAGTCGGGGAACTCGTCGTGAGCGCGCTGCGCGTGATGGAAAAAGGCGGTACCGTCGTGCACGCGGGCGTTTACTCGACGCCGATTCCGCAGTTCGATTATCAATGGCTGTACGAGGAGCGCTCGATCCGCAGCGCAGCGAATTCGACGCGGCGCGATGTACAAGATTTGTTACAGGTCGCGGCGGAAATTCCGGTCAGGACGGAAATACAAGTTTATCCACTGGCAGAGGCAAATCGCGCGCTGCAAGACCTGCGACATTCGCGCGTGCAAGGCGCGGCGGTGTTAAAGATCAGTTGAAGGGTGAAGGTTATGAACAAAGAATACATTCAAACGATTTATTCCTACAGCGCGTGGGCGAACCAGCGCGTCCTCGACCGCGCGAAGGAATTGAGCGCGGAGCAATTAAAAAGCGAGAGCGCAGAGAATGTAGGTTCGATTCACAACACGCTCGTCCACATTATGGGCGCGCAGGAAATCTGGCTCGCGCGCTTTAATGGCGTCTCGCCGCGGCAGCTTTTGAATGCCGCCGATTTTTCAACTCTCGGCGAGGTTCGACAATACTGGAATGAGGTGGAAGCGCACACGCACGCCTATGTCGACGCGATCGACGAAGCCGACCTCGACCGCGTGATCGAATACACCAACACCAAAGGTAAAAATTTCAAATATCCGCTCTGGCAAATGTTGCTGCATCAGGCGAATCATGCCGCACAGCACCGCAGCGAGGTGGCACTGATGCTCACCCAGTTGGGGCAGTCGCCGGGTGATTTGGATTTCTTGCGCTACATCGACGCCAAAGGATCAGGATGAAATATTTCATCACTGGCGCGACCGGATTTATTGGCGCGCGCGTCGCAGAAAAATTGACGGCGCGCGGAGACCGCGTCGTCGCGCTGGCGCGCGATCCGATACAAGCCGATGAGCTGCGCGCAATGGGAGTCGAGCTGGCGCGCGGCGACATTACCGAGCGCGAATCGATGCGCGCGCCGATGCAGGGCGCGGACAGCGTGATTCACAGCGCGGCGATTTACGAGATCGCGTATTATGATCGTGCGCGAATGCGCGCGGCGAATGTGGACGGCGCGGAAAATGTTTTCTCGCTCGCGCGAGAATTGAAAATCCCGCGCCTCGTTCACGTCAGCACCGTCGGCGTGTTCGGCGATACGCGCGGGCAGGTTGCCGATGAAAATTTTCAGCGCCTCGCGCCGCACGTGACCGAGTACGAACGCACCAAAGAAGAAGCGCACGCGCTCGCGCAGAAATATATTGCGCAGGGCGCGCCAATCATTATTGTCCAGCCGAGCGTCGTCTACGGTCCAAATAATCACGACGGTCTGCGCGACCTGATGCTCGAATTGCTGCAGGGTCGCCTGCCGCTGCTGCCCTCGCCCAAGTCCTCTTACTCCTTCGTGTACGTGGACGATGTGGTGGACGGAATTATTCTCGCGGCGGACAAGGGCAGAATTGGCGAGACGTACATTCTCGCGGGCGAGAACGCGACGATGCGCGTGTGGGCGAACAAAGTGGGACAAATCGCGCAGGTGCCAATTCCGCGAGTTGGAATTCCCGGCGGCGCGTTGAAAGCGGCAGCGGGATTGGTCAGCGGTATCGAGCGCTTTGTACATCTCCCCGGCATTTACAAAGCGGAATCCCTGCGCGCGGCGGCAGACATTACGCGCACGGCGAGTTCGGAAAAAGCGCGGCGCGAGCTGGGCTATCGCTTTCGTTCGCTCGATGAGGGCTTGCGTGAAACGATAGACTGGGAACGTCAACGGATAGACACGGATAAACGGATGCAAGAGAATAATGTTAGAGCAAGTTGACCTGACGAAAAAACTGAGCAAAGCGGAATACAAAGAGCGCATGGGCGCGCTCAAAATGAAAATGTACGACATTGGTCACGGCGTGTACGAAAGCAAGACGCCAGTAATCGTCGTGGTCGAAGGCTGGGGGCAAGCCGGCAAGGGACGCACGATTGCTGAATTGACTACGCGGATGGACCCGCGCGGCTTGCGCGTGTACGTGATTGACGCGCCCGCGCCGCCCGAAGATGAATATCCGTGGATGCATCGCTTTTGGCTCAAGACTCCGGCGCGCGGCGAAATTTCCATTTTCGAAAACAGTTGGTATCGTCGCGTGCTGGTCGATCGCGTGGAGAAAAGAATTTCGAAAAAAGAATGGACTCAGAGCTATCAAGATATTCTCGATTTCGAGCGGATGCTCGCCGACGACGGTGTGATCTTTGTAAAATTTTGGTTGCATATCTCGCGAGAGGAACAAGCGCGACGACAAAACAAATTATTAAAGTCCAAGCGCTCCGCGTGGCGTGTGAGTGCCGAGGAGCGCGCCGAGCAAAAGCATTACGACAAATATTGTAAAGCCGTCGAAGAAATGTTCGCGCGCAGTGAAGCTGAGCACGCGTCGTGGGCCATTGTCGCGGCGACGGATCAGCGTTGGCGAAACGTACGGATTTTTGAAACGATCATCGCGCGACTCGAGCCGCACGTCGCGCCGCACGAAGCGCCGCTGCCCGAGACGATTGACTTGCAACTGCGCGCGATCAGCACCGCGGACGGCATGGCGTTGACTTCGGATACAGTGGGCACGGCAGCGGAAAAAAATCGGGCACCTGAATCGACTGCCAAGACGGTGGGCGATCAAAAGAGCGAAGCCGATGCTTGAGAATGTTGACCTGAGCCAAACCATCGGCGACGACGCTTACGAGCGCGAGCTGGCAGAGTTGCAACACCAATTGCATCTGCTCGGCTTGCAAGTTTACCGCCAGAACTGTACGGTGGTGATGGCGTTCGAGGGCTGGGACGCGGCGGGCAAGGGCGGCACGATCAAACGCATTACCGAAAAGCTCGACCCGCGCGTTTTTGTGGTGTGGCCCATCGCCGCGCCCGAAGGCGAGGATAAAGTCCATCATTATCTCTACCGCTTCTGGCGGCGATTGCCGCCGCGTGGGCGCATCGCGCTCTTTGATCGAACGTGGTACGGGCGCGTGCTGGTCGAGCGCGTCGAAGGATTTGCCAAAGAAAATGAATGGCAACGCGCCTATCGCGAGGTCAATGAGTTCGAGCGCGCGCTGACCGATTTCGGCGTGATCATTTTTAAATTCTGGCTGCACATTTCGCCCGAGGAAGAACTGCGTCGCTTTCAAGCCCGCGCGCACACGCCCTATAAAGCGTGGAAGCTCACCGAGGACGATTGGCGCAATCGCCAAAAGTGGGAGCTGTATTACGCGGCGGTGGACGAGATGCTCTTGAAAACTTCAACGCCGAAAGCGCCCTGGACGATGGTGCCTTCGGAAGATAAACATTTCGGCAGAATTTTTGCGCTGAGGACAATTGTGGAAAAGTTGGAAAGGGAAATAGGGAAAGTGAAAGTGTGAAGGGAGATGTAAGACGGATGCCAACCCGTCTTACATCTCCCTTCGTAAGTCGAAGATCCTCGAAGCGTGGCGGAGAGGAATGAGATAGAGAGGGGTGCCGCCTCTTCGTCAGTCGTCACCCAAAGGAGAGCAGTTAATGGATAATTCTTCGCCCGGTTGGGCACTCATCCTCGGTTCGTCCTCCGGTTTTGGCGCGGCGTGCAGTCGCGCGCTGGCACGCGCGGGTTACAATATTTTTGGCGTACACCTTGACCGCAAAGCGGCGATGCCGCGCGTCCAAGAAGTCATTGACGACATTGCGAGCGCGGGCGTACAGGTGAAATTCTTTAACAAGAATGTCGCGAGCGATGAGAATCGTCTCGAAATTCTCGCGGCGATGGCGGAGACGCTCACGGGTGAGTCCGTGGATTTGGGCGGATTGAACTCAGCGGATGAAAACAATCGCTTCGCCATTCTCGAAAAGATCGGCGCCGGCTTGCAAGGGCGGGAAGGCGCGATTCGCGCGATGCTGCATTCGATTGCCTTCGGCGCGCTGAATCCTTTTGTCGACGAAGATCCCAAATTGCAAATGTCACGCAAGCAATTGGAGATGACGCTCGACGTGATGGCGAACTCGCTGGTGTACTGGTGTCAAGACCTCGCGCGGGTGGGGCTGCTCGGCAACGGCTCTAAAGTTTTTTCGATGACCAGCGCCGGCTCGCACCGCGTGATCGTCGGCTACGGACCGGTGTCTGCCGCCAAAGCCGCGCTCGAATCGCACACGCGCCAACTCGCGCTGGAACTCGCGCCGCGCGGAGTGCGCGTGAATTGTTTCGAAGCGGGGGTGACCGACACACCGGCGATGCGGATGATTCCGAACGCAGACTTGCTCAAGAGCGAGGCAGTCAAGCGCAATCCCGGAGGACGTTTGACCACGCCGGAAGATGTGGCGAATACCTTCGTCGCCTTGATGGACCCGAAGGTGCAGTGGATCAACGGCACGGTAATCAAAGTGGACTGCGGCGAAGACAATATCTAAATGCACAATGCGCAATGCACAATCCAAATAAAAACGCGGGTCAGACCCGCGTTTTTATTTGCCCCGTTCTCCCCTTCACAAGGGGGAGCAGGTGGGGGTCACTGCGCCACCACCAGCGCGATCGCGTGCTCGCGCGTGTGCGACAGACTCAATGCGAATTCGCGCAAGCCCAGCTCTTCCGCGCGTTTCGCCGCGCGCCCGCTCAGGCGGAGCGACGGATCGCCGTTCGCGCTCGAAACGACTTCAATCTCTTGCCAGTCCACACCCTCGCGGTGCTGAATCCCAATTCCGAGTAATTTGCTGACCGCTTCTTTCGCGGCAAAACGCGCGGCGAGCACGTGCGCGCGACCTGCGCCATATTTCAATTCGCCTTTGGTGAAAATTTTATTGAGAAAACGGTCGCCATAACGCGCGATCGCTTTTTCAATGCGAGCCACTTCGATCAGGTCAACGCCGGTGCGCAGCATCAGGTGATTTCGGAATGCGTCCCGCAGCGAACGCGGGAGCTCCGTCCCTTCCGCTCCGCTACAAGGATCTCCGACTTCGCTACGAGATTTCAGATTAAAATTGAAAGCTAGAGGTCGCGTGGAAGACTTGCGTTTCCGTTCAACTCACGCGCGAGCGTTTGCGCGAAGCGCAGACATTCGTCCCGCGCCCATTGGTTCGCGCCTTCGCGGTTGCGATGCACCGAGACGATGAGCGACTGTTTGCGCGGATCAAAGGTCACTTCAAGTGTTCCGGAAGCTGGTGGGCGCTGAAAATGCCAGTGGGGTCGCGCGGAATTTTGTGAGCGCATCGTCGGCGTGAGTCCGAAAAGTCGCGCGCATCGTTCGATCACCTGCGCGGCGTCGGCGTCGGACAGCTGCCTGGAGAAATTTCCAACCTCGCAAATCCGCACAACGTTCAGGGCTTGACCGCGAGCGCCGGCTGAGCTACGCGCGCGGATTCCGCAGGCATCGGGCGCTCGTACGCACTGAGACCGCGACCGACGCCGCGATATTCGAAACCCAGCTCTTGCATCTGCGCGGGATCGTACACGTTGCGCCCGTCGATGAACACTCGCCTTCGCATCGCGTCCGCAATGCGCGGCAGGTCGAGCTGCTTGAATTCGTTCCATTCGGTGACGAGAATGAGCGCGTCGGCATCCTCCGCCAGTTCGTACGGGTCGCCACAGAATTCCACGCCGTCGAGCACGCGCCGCGCTACCTCCATCGCCACCGGGTCGTAGGCGCGCAAACTCACGCCCTCGTTCATCAACAAGTGCGCGAGGTCGATCGAAGCCGCTTCGCGGATGTCGTCCGTATTCGGTTTGAAGGCGAGCCCGAGCAAGCCGATGCGTTTGTCGCGCAGACTGCCGCCGAGCAGCGCGCGCAATTTCCACACGACCTGTCGTCGCTGGTCGCGATTGATCTCCATCACCGCGCGCAAAAGCTGTGGGTGAAAACCATTGACTTCCGCCATATATTGCAGCGCCTTCACATCTTTTGGAAAACACGAGCCGCCAAAGCCAAGCCCCGCGTCGAGGAACGCGCCGCCGATGCGCTTGTCCATACCCATCCCCGCAGCGACCTGTTTCACATCCGCGCCGAGTTTTTCGCAAATGGACGCGATCTCGTTGATGAAAGAAATCCGCATCGCGAGAAACGCATTCGAGGCGTACTTGATCATCTCTGCCGTTCTCAAGTCGGTGATCATAATATTCGCGCGCAGCGGCGCGTAAATTTCGGCGACCGCCTCCGCTGCCTCGCGATCGACCGAACCAAGCACGATGCGGTCGGGATTCATAAAATCGTACACCGCTGAACCCTCGCGCGTAAATTCAGGATTCGACACGACGGCGAAATCCACACCCTGTTTTTTGCCGCGGCGGTCGAGCGTCTCGGCGGCAGAGTCGCCGGTGCCGACGGGAA
>JBBSHK010000130.1:0-7529 GCA_038253185.1 Anaerolineae bacterium
TACATTATCACTTGACCGTTAATGTGACGCGCGGCGCGACCGATGGTCTGAATCAACGAGGTCTCACTCCGCAAAAATCCTTCCTTGTCCGCGTCGAGAATCGCGACCAGCGAGACTTCGGGCAAATCCAATCCTTCGCGCAATAAATTAATTCCGACGATCACATCGTACACGCCGAGCCGCAGGTCGCGCAGAATCTCGACGCGCTCCAACGTCTGCACTTCCGAGTGGAGATAATGCACCTTGAACCCAAGCTCTTGCAAATAATCCGCAAGGTCTTCCGCCATGCGCTTGGTCAGCGTTGTGACCAATGTGCGTTCGCCGCGCGCCACGCGCTGGTTCACTTGCGCCACCAAGTTATCGATCTGTCCTTTGATCGGACGAACGATGACTTCAGGATCGATCAAGCCGGTCGGACGAATAATCTGCTGCACGATCTGCGATGACTTTTCTTTTTCGTACGGTCCCGGCGTCGCGCTGGTGAAAATCACCTGCTTGATTTTTTGCGCGAACTCGGCAAACTTTAATGGGCGATTGTCGAGTGCGCTCGGCAAGCGGAAACCGTAATCGACCAGTGTGGTCTTGCGCGCCTGATCGCCATTGTACATCCCGTGAATCTGCGGAATGGTGTTGTGCGATTCGTCGATGATAATCAAGTAATCGTCTGGAAAATAATCGAGCAGCGTCCATGGCGGCGAACCGGGCGCGCGCTGCGACAACGGGCGCGAATAATTTTCAATGCCGGAGCAATAGCCCAACTCGCGCAGCATCTCTAAATCATAACGCGTGCGCTGCTGCAGGCGCTGGGCTTCGAGCAACTTGTCTTGTGAGCGCAATTCCACTAATCGATGTTCAAGTTCTCGTTCAATATCTTCCAGCGCCACCGCCAATTTTTCTTGCGGCGTAATAAAGTGCTTCGCCGGAAAAATGTCGATCGCGGTGTGCTCGAGCAGGATCTCGCCGGTGAGTTGGTCCACTTCGACAATGCGTTCGATCTCATCGCCAAAGAATTCGATGCGGTACGCGGTCTCGCCATACGCGGGCGCGACTTCGAGCGTGTCGCCGCGCACGCGAAATTTACCGCGCGCCAAATCCATATCGTTGCGCTCGTAACGAATCTCGACCAGGTGGCGCAACACCTTGTCGCGCTGCCGTGTTTCACCGCGTCGCAACGAAATCACCACGCGCCCATAATCTTCCGGCGAGCCCAAGCCGTAGATGCACGATACCGACGCGACGATTACGACATCCCGCCGCGAAAAGAGCGAGCTGGTTGACGCAAGACGCAAGCGGTCGATCTCGTCGTTAATGCTCGAATCCTTTTCGATGTACAAATCTTTTTGCGGCACGTATGCCTCGGGCTGATAGTAATCATAGTACGAGACAAAGTACTCGACCGCGTTATTCGGAAAAAATTCGCGGAACTCGGAATACAATTGCGCGGCGAGCGTCTTGTTGTGCGCGATCACCAGCGTCGGTCGCTGAATCTGCTCGATGATATTCGCCATGACAAAGGTCTTGCCAGTGCCGGTCGCGCCGAGCAGCGTTTGGTATTTGTAATTCTGCGCGATCCCAGCCGCGAGTTTTTCAATCGCCTGCGGTTGATCGCCGGTGGGTTGGAAAGGTGAGACGAGTTTGAATTCAGGCATGGTTTAATTTCGGATTGCGGATTTATGATTTGGGATTTATGAAACAGTTCAAATCCCAAAATCATAAATCCTTTCACGGTAACGTGATTATACTTAGACTTCCGTCGCCCGAATTCGCGACGTACGCGGTCTTGCCGTCACGTGAGATCGCGACGCCACGCGGGTCTTTGCCGACCGCGACGGTAGCAATCAATTCGTTCGAGCCAGTGTCGATGACATAGACCGCGTTGGCACTGAACCCCGTCGCGACGAGTCGCTGCCCATCGCCGCTCAACGCGGCAGTAAAAATTCCGGTGCCAACAGAAATCCGATCCTGCGTGTCCAGCTTTTGCGAACCGACCAGCTCGATCTCGGGCAACTGCGCGAACGTCAGGTACAGGCGAGAACCGTCGCGGTCGAGAATGGCGGCGGTCGGTCCACCTTTGAATGAGCGCCTGTCCGAGAGTTTTGCGGAGAGCTTGGTGCCGGGCGTCAGCGTGTACACGGTCAGTAGATTGTCAATAAAGTTCGGTACATACAGCGTCGTGTTGAGCGAATTGACCGCGGGAAGTCCGGGCATGAGCGCATCGCCAAAACGCGCGACCTGACCCAACTGTTTGGTTTCGCGCACGCTGATTGTTTTCGATTTTTCCGATTGATCGCTGACGTACAAGAAATTTCCGTCCGCTGAAATGACCATGGGCTTTTCAGACGCGCCTTGGGTGTCCAGACTCGCTTTCGCGACGACCTTAAACGTGTTCGTTTCAATTCCAAAAACCGTACCATTGGTCCCGGACGCGTAGAGACGATCACCCTCTGGAGATGAAACCAGCCACGAGATGGGAAAGCCGACCTTGGTGACATCATTGACTTTGTGCGTCGCGACATCGACCGTGTGCAAAATCCCCGCGCGGTCGCCCACATAGATGGTTTTGCCATTCGGATTGATCGCAACAGCGAATGGGTTGCTGCCGACTTTCGGAATGACGAGCGGCGCGATGGTAGGAGTTGGCGTCGCAGTCTCGGTGGGAACTTCCTCCGGCGTGTCGGTGTCCTCAGGAAGAATAGTCGGCGCGGGGATCGTATTCGCCGCGACGGAGGTCGGTGAACTGGTGGGCTGCGGCGCAATGACTCCGCGCACAAAAGTTTCGATGTCGCTAAAATTAAGAATCGCGACGCCGACGATGGCGATGCCGATCAGCACGGCGATGAATCGAGCGAGCCCACCCCCGCCCGAAGAACCATTGCTCGGCTTGCGTGGGCGACGTAGTGTTGTGCCGCCACCGCTGCCCACGATTCCAACCTCTCCGAGAACTTGTTTGCCCAACGGCGTTATAGACAAGTTCTCGCCCTGCGTCGCCAGCAATTCCGCGCGGTTCAATTTCGAAACGATTTGCTCCAAGCGTGCTGGATCGACGCCGAGATCATTCTGCAATTCCGCGCGTGTCGTCGGTCCGATCTGATTGACAAAGCCGAGCGCAAACAGCGCGGTGGGATCCGCGAGCGCGAGTATTTCTTCGCGATGGGCGCGATAGAGCTTGAGCAAATTCAGGTCGGGGGGCTGCGCGGTTTCAGGAGGCATTGGCGGGAGCAAGACCCCAGCTTTGCGCGTTCACAGTGGCGCGCCATTTAAGCATCTGCATCACGCCGACTTTTTCCAACACAATTGTTTTCAAGCGGCACGAGGTGAGATCGTCGGGTATATGGAACGTATCGACGTTGTTGTAGAGCGCTTTCAGTTCGAGCAGCGCGCCCTGATAACTGTAACCATCGGTCGCGGTGTCTGCGATAAAGATCAGCATTTTAGAATTGATCACGCGGTAATCGGAAAAGTCGTGGACTTCGGCAACCGAACCGTACGAGACTTGCATCACCACCACGAGGTCTGCCGCGCTCGCTTCGAGAAACTCAATCCCTTTTTGGGAATAGTCCACCGGCTTGTCGCCTTGCAAATCTTCGCTAAAGAACGCGGCGATGTCGCGCCGGCGTAATTCATCGCGAATTTGTACGCGCTTGGCGTACAAGTCCGCGTTGCTCGGACCCGGACCCCACACCAAAACCGCGAGCGGCGTCTTGGCGACTTGCGCCTGCATCGCGTCGAGTCGCGGCTTGAAGATGCTTTCGTAATATTCTCTTGCGCGCGGCGAGAGTGGAACAGGATCGAGTGTGGGTGTTGCGACAGTCGCAGCCATAATGACCTCGCTTTGAAATGTCCAAAGATTATAGAACAAAGGTGCGAGGGTGTCAAAGCAAAAAATAAAAGCTGGAATTCTTTCCAGCCCTTATGGTTTACCCTCACCCGCGAATTTCTCGCAATGCGTCTTCTTCGAGCGGCAGTGGGTCTTGCCACAACCACTCGACGCGCAGCCAAAAGCCATCAACCACTTGAGAACGAAAAATGCCCTGCGCGTCGGGATCGACGCTCCGATATTGCCCCGCGCTATTGAGGCTGTAAAATTCCGCGCGGCGACGGATCGGATCGATCAGCCAGTACTCGGGAATCCCTGCCGTTTCATACTCGACAAATTTTTCACCGCGATCACGCGCGAGGCTCTCTGGCGAAATAATTTCGACGACGAGATCAGCGGGACCATCGAGATAGGTTGGATGCAATCGTCCGAGATGCTCGCGTCGCAAGAAAAGAATGTCGGGCTCGCGACCGGCAGGAGCATTGGGCAGTCGCATTAGAAAAGGATTATCCCGTATCCATCCAAGATTTCTCGCGCGGATGAAACCACGCAGAATGAGATACAAGAAACCTTTCACGTCTTGATGAATGTCACTAGCTGGCGATGTCATAATGACCTTTCCCCCGACCCATTCGGCATGAGTATCTTCGTCAACCCATTCGAGAAATTCTTCAAAGGTCATATCTTCCTTCGGGGGAACACGGGGTGAAGAATTTAGAATTTCGACTTGACCCATTTGAGGTGCCTCTCTCTGAATATTATAACACGAGCATCTGTTTATTCTCGCGCGTAAATCCCTTCAAACTTGGGCACAATCTTATTCCAGTCGTATTTCTCCTCAACCACCTTGCGTGCATTCGCGCCAAGCTGGCGCGCCCGCGCCTTGTCACGCATCAGCGCCGCAATCGCGTCCGCGAACTCGCGCTCGTCGTCGGCAATCACAATGTCGCGCCCCGGCGTGCACTCGATGCCCTCCGCGCCGCGCGTCGTGCTCACAATCGCTTTGCCCATCGCCATCGCTTCCAAAACTTTCAGCCGCGTGCCGCCGCCCATCCGCAGCGGCACCGCGTATACTGCGGCATCTGCGATATACGGTCGCGTGTCGGGAACCCAGCCCGTCACTTCGATGCCCTTGTGCTCTTCCAACGCGCGCACGCGCGCATTCGGCTTTTGACCAACGAATGAAATGTGAGCGAGCGGAATCTCTCGCCGCAGCGCGGGCAGAATCTCGTCGGCGAACCACAGCGCGGCATCCACATTCGGACGAAAGTCCATCTTGCCCGTGAACACAACCGAGAGTCCCGCTAACGGTTTGGCACACACCTCGTCCGAGGGAACGTAATGTTCGAGATCTACGCCGTTAGGAATCACCACCGGACTGATCCGCGAATCCAGTGCGGTCAACGCCTCCGAATCAGGATGTGATACGACAACCACGCGATCCGCGCGCAAACAAATCGTTCGCTCAAAACGCGCGAGCTTTTTCCATTGCGCGAATGAATACAGCGCGGCGGGTAATCGCTTTGCGCGTCGGCGGTCTGCTTCAAATGCCGTTCGCTGCAGAACGTATTCCGCGTTATGATCGTCGAAAACCACAGTTGAAGGTTGAACGTTAACAGGTTGCAGGTCAGTGCGTGCGCTTGAACTTTTAACCTTCCAACCTTTAACTTTCAACCACGCTGCCGCCATCTCGATACCTTCGATCTGAACGACATCGTATTTATTCTCGCGTAGCATCGCCGCGAGTTTTTCCGCGAGCGCGCGGGATTGCAGCCGGCGCGCCATATCGGGCTGTGTGGAAAAAAATGTTTCAGCAACGCGGCGCAGAGTGGAACGCGTGGGTGGCGAAACCGTCTCGATGCGGCGGCAAATTTCGCGCAGTGGCGAGGACTCGAGTTCTACTTCTTCGCCGAACGAGAGCAGGTCGATCTCGTGCCGCGACGCGAGTCCTTTGATGATATTGAAATTGCGAATGGTGGTGCCTTGATGCGGCGGGTAGGGGAGTTGCGGAGTCAGGAAAACAAGTTTCATGTTGCAGGTTGAAAGTTGCAGGTCAAAGCGCGAACACAGAAAAGAATTTCACCTTCAACTTTCAACTTTCAACTTTTCACTTTCCCACGACTTTACGATAGACGCCGAGTGTGTCGCGCGCGGCGCGCTGCCACGAATAAAGTCCGGCGCGACGCAGTCCCTTCTCGCGCATTTCAGTCGCGAGCGCCTCGTCGCTCAGTACTCGCGCCAGAGTCACACTCCACGCCTCGACATCATTCGGATCGAGCAACTGCCCGGCATCGCCCACCACTTCAGGCAGCGATGAAGTATTCGATACGACCACCGGCGTTCCGCACGCCATTGCTTCGAGTGGCGGCAGACCGAACCCTTCATAAAATGACGGCAACGCGAACACGCGCGCGCCATTGTAGAGATAGACCAGCTCCTCATTGGCGACGCCGCCGAGAAAACACACTTGGTCACGCAGTTTATATTTATCAACCGTCTCATCCACCTGCTCGGTCAGCCAACCTTGCTGCCCGGCAACGAGTAACTTGATGGACGGTTTGTAGAGCGCGCGAAGTTTGCCGAGTGCTTGCAGCAGCGTTGGTAAATTCTTGCGCGGCTCGACGGTGCTGACAAACAAAATATAATCGTCGGTGACACCATATTTTTCGGCGATGAATTGACGCGCCAAGGCGCGATCGATGGGACGGAAGAGCGGGTGCGCGGCTTCATAAATCACGCTGAGCTTTTCTTCCGGCACCCCGAGGAGTCGCACAACGTCGCGCTTGGTGCTCTGCGACACCGCGATGATATGATTAGCGCGGCGCGCGGCAGGATCAACCTGTCCATAATAACGCGCGCTTTCGGGCGTCAAGAAACGCGGGTAGAGCAGGAACGCGAGATCGTGCACCGTGATCACCGACGGACAACGCGTCTTGCCCGGAGGAATAAAGTCGGGACTGTGCAACACGTCGAGGTTGTGCGGAAAAAATTCCGCGGAGATAGCCGCG
This sequence comes from Anaerolineae bacterium, assembly GCA_038253185.1. GTDB lineage: Bacteria > Chloroflexota > Anaerolineae > UBA4142 > SHND01 > JBBSHK01. The sequence continues at coordinate 6,826 of JBBSHK010000130.1, forward strand.
GTCTCAAACCGATGATGACTCGGCGTCCACAACACGCGCCGTTTGAAATTGGGGGCGATCACCAGACGACTGTGGTCCTTGCTGCTCTGAAAAAGTAGGAACTCGTCCTCGTGGTCGATCTCCGCAAGCGCCTCGCTCAAACGCAGAATATATTGACCGATGCCGGCTTTGTGATAATAGACTAGGCGCGCGTCAATTCCGATGCGCATTCGTCTTTTCCGATCTGCGAGCACTGGCTCCAAGTTTATTCACGTCGATGCCTTCCAGTTCCAACAACTGCCGCTTCATTTCCAACCCGCCTTCGTAGCCGATCAGCTTGCCGTCGCTGCCCACCAAGCGATGACAGGGGACGATAATCGCCCACGGATTTTTGGCATTGCATTGTCCGACCGCGCGCGCCGCGCGGGGGCGACCCGCCAGTCGCGCGATTTCCGCGTAGGTGCGCGTTTCACCGTACGGAATCGCGCGCACCAGCGACCAAACGCGCTGTTCGAATTTCGTGCCACCTTCCAAATCGAGCGTGACGCGATCCAATCCCGCGCGTACATCGCCTGTGAAATATCGTTCGAGCGCGGCGCGGGCGAGGCGAATATGTTCGTTCTCGTCGCGAGTGCCGCGCCCAAATTTTTCCAGATTCGCGAGCGCGTTGCGACTCGAATTGCGCGGCACGGTCAGCGCGCGCAAGCCGCGCGCGTCGGCGGCGA
>JBBSHK010000131.1:0-7523 GCA_038253185.1 Anaerolineae bacterium
ACAAATCGGTCGCGAGGAATCCAGAGTCGGCGCAAATGGTCGCGTGCACAATGCTGGGCGGCACCGGAAAATCGCGCGGCGGAATATCTTTGAGCGCGCGCTCCATAATATTGTGCCAGATGGGCGCCGCGCCCGTCACGCCGGAAACATTTTGCATCGGCGCATTGTTCGCGTTGCCGACCCACACGCCCACTACAAGATCGGGCGTGTAACCAATCGTCCAGTTATCTTTGAAATCGTTGGTCGTGCCGGTCTTGACGGCGGCGGGACGCGACAATTGCAGCACGCTGTTCTTGCCAAAGCCGATGCTGCGCGCGTTGTCGTCCGACAAAATGCTGGTAATCAGGTACGCGTACGGCGCGCTCTTGGGACAATTGCCATTTCCGTCCGGTTCTTCATTCTGCACGCTGGCGTCGAATTGCGCGCACACCGGCGATGCCTTGTCTTTGCCGCGCGCGTCAAAAATCGTCTGACCGTTCCCGTCCACAATTTTTAAAAAGGGCGCAGGCGGAACGCGCGCGCCGAGATTCGCGAACGCGATGTACGCATCGGTCAATTCGATCAGTTTGACTTCACCGCCGCCGAGGGTGAGCGCGAGTCCGTAGGTCTGTTTCGGATTCCCTTGCGCGTCGGTAAAGGTGCTGATACCCAGATCGCTCGCGGTGTCGATCATCGACAGCGGTTCGGGATATTTATTTTCGTCGATGGTGCTGATGGAATAGAGCGTCTTGACCGCAGGGATATTCAACGAACTGGCGAGCGCGACGCGCACCGGCACCAGCCCATGCTCTTTGTTGTCGTAGTCGACCGGCACGTACGGCGGCTGACCATTGCCCTGTGGAAAACTTGTTTTGAGATCATAGATCGGCGTGGCGGGCGTCCAACCATTTTTGAAAGCCGTAATATAGTTGATCGGCTTGATCGAAGAGCCGGGCTGGCGCGCACGATCGGCGACATTCACCTGCCCCGAAATTTCTTTATTGAAAAAATCGACCGAGCCGAGCATCGCCAGGATTTCGCCGCTCTGTGGCTGCATCACGACCGCCGCCGCGTTGTTGACATTGCGCGCCCGCAGTGCCGCGATCTGCTTGCGCGCTTCATCCTCGACGATGGTCTGAATAGTGGGATCGAGCGTGGTCGTGACTTGCAAGCCGCCTTTGTACATTACCTCCGTGCCGAAAGCTTTTTCCAATTGCGCGCGGACATAATTGACAAAGTGCGGCGCTTTTAAATCCACTTTTAAATCCTTGCTGCACTGCTTGTCGAAATCGGGTGATTTGAAACGCTGCGTCATTTCTTGCAAAGCCTCATTCGCCTGCGTTTCGTTGATATATTTCGCGTTCACCATCAGCTTGAGCACTCGCTTCTGACGATTGAGCGCGGCATCTTCATTGTCGCACGGATCGTAGACCGCGGGCGCTTGCGGCAGTCCCGCCAGCAGCGACGCCTCCGCCAGATTCAACTGCGACACGTCTTTATTAAAGTACGCCTGCGCCGCCGCTTGCACGCCGTACGCGAGATTGCCATAGTAAACGGTATTCAAGTACGCCGCGAGGATTTGCTCTTTCGGATAACGCCGCGTCATTTCGAGCGCAATCATCGCCTCGCGAATTTTTCGTTCGACACTTGCCTCGGGCGTGAGATATAAATTTTTTGCCAGCTGCTGCGTGATGGTGCTGCCGCCGACGCGTGCCTCGTGATAGCGCACGTCGTAATAGATCGCGCGCGCGACGCCTTTGGGATCGATGCCGAGGTTGGAATAAAAGCTCGGGTCTTCGGTGGAAATGGTGGCTTGTTTCAACACCTCGGGAATTTGTTCGGGCTTGACGACGGTGCGCTTGCCGCCTTGCGGGTCAAAGACCTCGAACAAGAGTCCGCCGTTGCGGTCAAGAATTTTCGTCGATTGCGTGAGCTGCACCGAACCAAGCTGCTCGACGGGCGGCAGTTTGAAGGAATAGTAAATATAGATTCCGACCGCGACGAGGGCGATCAACGTAAGCAAGCCTGCGACCGCCAGCGCGATGATGCCCAGCACCGTGACAAAATTGCGGCGGCGGCGGACGGCGCGCGGGGTTGACGCGGCGACGGCTGCTGGGTTGCTCACGTCAGTTGTCGATGCGGTCGTCGATTCAGTTTTTGATTCCGGTGGAATGTACTCGTACGGTGTCGGCTTGTTTTCAGGAGCGCTCATTTCATGCCCTAATGATGATTTTGAAAGATGGGATTCTAACATACAAACGTTATGACCAATGATGAGTGATGTCCATTGATCTCACACAAATTTCTATTCTGTGTTCTCAGTACGCTCGATTGAAAGTTGAGGCTGATATTCAGAATCGGGTTTCGAGACGAGGTGATTCGAAAAGAGGCATAACGCGCGTCTGTGGTAAAATTAATCTATTCTTAAACAAATATTTCGGCAGCGTTAATATGGCTGCCTGATTGTAAAGTAATTAACCCAAGTTGCGACTTTATGACGAAAGCCTGTCATTCTGAACGAAGTGAAGAATCCTTGAACGCTTGGTGTGAATTATTCAGGGACTAAAACACAAACGTGAATGTCATTCTGAGGAGCGCATTTTGCGACGAAGAATCTCTGGTTGGCTCATCTAGAGATTCTTCGCTCCGCTCAGAATGACAGTTAACTCACACCAAGCGTTTGAGGAGGACTCATTCAATATTTGTCCTCTCTAGAGATTCCTGCGACCAATGGTCGCGGCTCCCTTCGGTCGCTCAGAATGACATGGTAGCAACTTGAGTCGATTATTCTTTCACGAATGGATGTGTGATGTCAAGACCCTTTGACCCTTTCCCCAAACCGATTGCAACAAAACCACCGCTCAAGCGACCGACCGCGCGCGAACGACTCCGCCGCGTGCGCGCTCAGATGCACAATGTCGCGCTGGTGCTGGTCGGGATCGCGATTGCCTTTGCGACTTTGCTCGCGTACAACTTGCTCACCGCCAGTTCCCAGATCACGCCAAAAGATGTAAAACAAATTGTCGCCGAAGCGATGGCATCCGCAACTCCGCCGCCACCCGCGGCAGTCGGCGCGTTCGAAATTATCGCGCCATCTGTGGTGGACATCCAAACACTCGTGTTGACGACGGACGGCAAGACCGAAGGCGGACGCGGCACTGGCGTCGTGCTCGACGAAGCGGGTGACATTCTCACCGCTTTGCATGTAGTGGACAATGCGATTGACCTCGAGGTCGTCTTTGCCGACGGCACGCGCTCAGCCGCGACCATTGTGTCGAAAGATGCGGACAATGATATCGCGGTGGTGCGCGCCTCCAGCCCACCGGCGCAACTGATTCCCGCCACATTGGGCAATCCCGGCGCGCTGCGCGTGGGTGACGAAGCGATTGTGGTGGGCGATCCGTTCAGATTGCGCCATACGCTCACGAGCGGCTCGGTCTCTGGACTCGAACGCGAATTCCATCCACCGAACGGCAAGACGATGAAGGGCATGATCCAATTCGACGCAGCGGTGAATCCCGGTAATTCCGGCGGACCTCTATTGAACAGCGCGGGTGAAGTAGTCGGTATCGTGACCGGTCTATTGAATCCGACGGAGCAAAATGTATTTATTGGAATCGGCTTTGCCGTGCCGATCAATGTCGCCGCGCAAGCCGCGGGGTCGCCGCCCTATTGAGCAATGAGCGATGAGCGAGGCGGAATGAGCAATTAACAATGCACGATGAACAATTCTCACCACTCACCGCTGACAGCCACCGCTAACAAGTATCCACACGGAGCCAAGATGATTACCGACCTGAAACAAGACAATAATTCCGAAGCCGTATCGCTCGTCGAACCCGTACTGTACGAGGTTAAAAAAGTCATCGTTGGGCAAGACCATTTGCTCGAACGGCTGATTGTCGCGCTGTTGGCGCGCGGACATATTCTCGTCGAAGGCGTGCCGGGTCTCGCCAAGACGATGGCGATCAAGACACTGGCGGCAGCCATCGGCGGTGAATTCAAACGGATTCAATTCACGCCCGACCTCGTGCCCGCCGATCTGGTCGGCACGCGCATTTACAATCAAAAGACCGGCGAATTCAATACCTCGCTTGGTCCCGTTTTCGCCAACCTGTTGCTCGCGGATGAGATCAACCGCGCACCCGCCAAAGTCCAGAGCGCGCTGCTCGAAGTGATGCAGGAGCGACAGGTGACCATCGGGCGCGAAACCTACAAGGTGCCCGAACCCTTTCTTGTGCTCGCGACGCAGAACCCGATCGAGACGGAAGGAACTTATCCGCTGCCCGAAGCGCAGGTGGACCGCTTTATGATGAAGGTGCTGGTCGGTTATCCGACCGAGCGCGAAGAGTACGTGATCGTCGAGCGTATGACGGGCGCACTGCTCGACGTGCAGACGGTGCTCTCGACTCAGCAATTGCTCGAGTTGCAACACCAAGCCGATCAGGTGTATGTCGATCCGTCGCTGATCGAATTCGCGGTGCGCGTGGTGAGCGCGACCCGCGAGCCGGATAAATTTGGAGTGAAAGAGATCGGACGCTACATTATGTACGGCGCCAGCCCGCGCGCTTCGATCAATTTGATTCTGACCGCACGTGCGCTTGCCTTTGTGCGCGGGCGCGGTTACGTGTTGCCGCAAGATATTCTGGATATGGCTTTTGATGTGTTGCGCCATCGCCTCGTGCTTTCGTACGAAGCAATGTCGGACTCTGTCACCAGTGATATGCTGTTGCAGCGCGTCCTCCGCGCGATTCCCGTACCGGCGACGCCTTTGAAAGAAAATGCCTTGAAAGAAAATGTCATCGCGCAGTAAGTCCGTCCACCCGAATCTGTCGGTAAGTCTCGCGCGCACCAACACGCCCGAGAGAATTTTGCAGCGGCTCGACTGGCAAGTGATTCGCCGACTCGACGGACTATTGCAAGGCGATTACCGCAGCTTGTTTCACGGCTTTGGTCTCGATCTCGCCGATCTGCGCGAGTACCAATTCGAAGACGATATTCGCTACATCGATTGGAACGTGACCGCGCGGATGTCGACACCGTACGTGCGCCAGTACGTCGAAGACCGTGAGATCACCGCGTGGTTTTTGCTTGACCTGAGTCCGTCAGTTGATTTCGGCACGGTGCAAACGCTCAAGCGGAATATGCTGATCGATTTCGTGGGCTTGATGGCGCGGCTGCTCACGCGTCACGGCAATCGTACCGGCGCAATTATGTACGGCAGCGCGGTGGACCGCATCATTCCCGCGCGCGGCGGACGAATGCACGTGCTCCGACTCATCAACGATTTGCTCAAGCAGCCGCGCCTCAACCGCGCGCCGTTCACTGATTTGGCGACTCTGCTGCAAGCGGGACTGCGCACGATTCGACGCCGCTCGTTGATTTTTATTGTTTCCGATTTCATCACCGCGCCGGGATGGGAGCGACCGCTCACGGTATTGAATCAACGTCACGAAGTGCTGGCGGTGCGACTGTGGGACCCGCGTGAATTGGAATTGCCCGACATTGGTTGGGTGGTGATGGAAGACTCGGAGACGGGCGAGCAGCTGCACGTGAACACTCACGACCGCGGTTTTCGTCAACGCTTCGAAGCATTGGCACAGCGTCGTCAGGGGGAACTGAACGCGACCTTCCGCCGCGCCGGAGTTGATGTACTTTCACTCTCGACCGACAGCGACCTCGTGCACTCTATCGCCGGATTCGCCGCGATGCGCAAAGGTAGAAAAGCGACTGGTGGTCAAATGGTCGCATCAGCAGCTAGTCGGACGGGTAGCTGACCCGGCGTTGGCTTGACGATTTGACCATTCGATCATCGGACTATCGAACCAACTGACTATCAGATTATCAGACTGGACTTCAATATGAATTTTATTTGGACCCCAATGCTCTTGTTGCTCTTGTTGGTTCCGCTGCTCATACTGGCGTACATCTGGTCACAGCGGCGGCGCACCCAGTACGCGCTGCGTTACGCCAGTCTCTCGTTGGTGAAAGAGGCGTTGGGTCGAGGACCCGGCTGGCGGCGTCACGTTCCGCCCGCGCTGTTTCTAGCCGGGCTCTCGGTGATGATATTCGCGCTGGCGCGTCCGCAAGCCGTCGTTACACTGCCCTCCCAAGAAGGCACTATTATTCTCACGATGGATGTGTCGGGCAGTATGATCGCGACCGATCTGCAGCCGAATCGAATGGAAGCGGCTAAAGCCGCCGCGCGCACGTTCATCGAGCGCCAACCCGAGAGCGTACGCATCGGCGTGGTCTCATTCAGCGACAATGCGTTTGTGGTGCAGCCGCCGACGACCGACCACGACGCGGCGTTGAATGCGATCAATCGTCTCGCCCCGCAGCGCGGCACCGCGATCGGACGCGGCATTGTCGCTTCACTCGACGCGATTTTTGAAACCTCGACCGGTGACATCCCGAATGCGAATGTGACGCCGCAGCCCACTCCGACGCCGATGCCTAAAGGTCAGTACGCGCCCGCGATTGTGGTACTGCTCACCGACGGTGAGAATAATCAGGGTCCGCGCCCGGAAGAAGTCGCGCAGGAAGCCGCCGCGCGCGGGGTGCGCGTTTACACCATCGGTGTGGGGAGTAAAGAAGGCGCGATTGTACGCATTCGCGGTGAATCCATCCGCACGCGACTGGACGAGAATACTCTGAAACAAGTGGCGGACATCACGGACGCGAATTATTACAACGCGTCGAACGAAAAAGATTTGCAGGCGATTTACAAAAATCTCGGTACGCAGCTCGTCTTGAGAACGGACAAGATCGAAATCACCGCGCTGTTTACCGGACTCGCCGTACTGTTCTCACTCGCGGGCGGTATCCTCTCACTGCTCTGGTTCAACCGCTTGCCTTAAATATTCCTACTCACTACAGAGAGCACAGAGCAACTGCAAATGAAGAGATCATTCTTCGTTCCGCTGTACTGCGGTGAGACAGGCACTGACAGCAACGTTTCTATGAAACGAAAACTGATTTATTCAGCGCGCGTGGGCGCGCTGATTCTTATTCTGGCGCTCGCGTTCATCGCCGCGCCGGTGGAGGCGTGCGGCTGCGGCATCTACATTCCGCATGACGGTGACGCGAATGTCTCGCAGGAACGCGCGCTGGTGCGTTGGGACGGACGCACCGAGGATATTGTGATGGGACTGGGCGTCGCGGGCAGCTCGAAAGAAGCCGCGTGGATTTTGCCCGTGCCCTCGCGCGCCACAGCGAAATTGGGCGACGCGAAACTTTTTAGTACGCTGCAAGAATTGACGAAACCGCGCCTCGAAAAACAGTACGCGCTGCCGACGATTATGCTCGGCGGCGCGAGCGCGCCACCCGCCGCAGGCAGTGCGCCCGTGACATTACTCGAACGACAGACGCTCGGACCCTTCGACGTGAGCACACTCGCCGCGAGCGACGCGAACGCGTTGGGGGATTGGCTGAAAACGAACGGCTATAATTTTTCGCCACAACTCGCGAATGTGTTGCAACCCTACGTCGCGCAGAATTGGTACTATGTCGCGGTGAAGTTGACGCCGGGCGCGAGTGGGCAA
>JBBSHK010000132.1:0-7523 GCA_038253185.1 Anaerolineae bacterium
CGGGCGAAGGTCGTCGCTTGTTCGGGTTTCAGGCACCCAGTGAACTACCCAGCAAATTCGCGATGGCAGTGCGCGACCCGCTCGGCGTCGTCGGCGTCATCACGCCGTGGAATTTTCCGATCGCAGTGCCATCGTGGAAAATTTTTCCCGCGCTCATTTGCGGAAACACGCTCGTCTGGAAACCGGCGGAAGACACTCCCGTACTCGCGACGGAATTCGTAAAGATTCTGGAAGAAGCGGGATTGCCAGCCGGTGTGCTGAATCTCGTTACGGGTCCCGGCTCGACCGGCGAAGCGCTGGTGGACCACCCTCGAGTCCGTTTGATCACCTTCACCGGCTCGACGGAAACCGGACGCCTCGTCGCGACCAAGTGCGCGCAAAATCTCAAGCGCGTGTCGCTGGAGATGGGCGGCAAGAACGCGATCATCGTGCTCGACGATGCCGATCTGGAATTGGCGATCGAAGGAATTTTGTGGAGCGCGTTCGGCACGTCGGGTCAGCGTTGCACCGCCGCGAGTCGCGTGATCGCGCAGCAAGGCATCAAGCGCGAACTCGCGCAAGAATTGGCGGCTCGGACATCAAAGCTGCGACTCGGCAATGGACTTGCGCCTGCGACCGATGTAGGTCCGGTGATCAATCAAGATGCGATAGAAAAAATTCATTCGTACACCGAGATTGGCAAGCGCGAAGGCGCGGCGGTCTTGACGGGTGGCGACCGCGCGATGGACGGTGAACTCGCGCGTGGATTCTTTTACAAGCCGACGATTTTTGATAATGTGCTGCCGACGATGCGGGTCGCGCAAGAAGAAATTTTCGGTCCGTCCGTTTCGCTCATTCAGGCGGACTCGCTCGACCAAGCAATCAAGATCAACAACGGCGTGAACTTTGGACTTTCGACTTCGCTCTTTACCGAGAATGTGAATCGCGCGTTCGAGGCGATGCGCGATGTGGCGACCGGAATTTTGTACATCAACGCGGGCACCATTGGCAGCGAAGTGCAATTACCGTTTGGAGGCACACGCGCGACGGGGAATGGACATCGCGAGGGCGGCGGGCCTCCGGTGCTTGATGTGTTCACCGAATGGAAATCCATTTACGTGGATTACAGCGGTCGCTTGCAGCGCGCGCAGATTGATACGGACGAATTAGCCAAGACCGTCAAGTAGTCGCGTGGTCATGTGGTCGTGACCCCGCTCGCACATCCCGATCACCCGGCCGTAGGTATGGGCGGTTTTCAATAGTAGCTTGTGGCATCATAATTGGTCAAGCCAATGTGCGGCTGAAAGGATCCAATATGTCCAATCCACGTGACACGGTGAAGCTTCTTGATGCACTACAAAAGCGTGGTTTCACAGATAATCAATTTTCGCGACTCCATCATTTGTCGCGTCGTGGTAGAGTAGCGACGATTCAGGCTCACCGGTATTACTGTAGTGAACGAATCAGCGAGTTCCAAGAAAACGGCACGAACGTGCTAGTTCAAAGGCGACTCATACTTTTACTTGCAAAGTACGAGTCGCTACCACCTAGCGAGCTGAAGCCCGACGTTTTTCCTTCTCTTATTGAGAAGGTTCTTGCTGAGATCCCGATTCGCTAAATACGCCTACACTCGCTCACCATCGCAGAGTTTGGAAAGCCACGCAATGCCATTCACTGGAAGTGAACGGCAAGGCGTACGTGAAACCCGCGTAGCGGGTTTCGGGCTTGAGTTGCCGTCGAAGGCGGAACGAAGTTCCGCAGTATTCGATGGCATAGATGAAGGATGATGATAGCGTAACATGACTAACTCAGTCACGCCAAAAGGCACGGCGATTCAAGTCGAACGCTGGATGAAACAAGCGCGACATGACTTGAGTGTGGCGCAAAAGAATCTAGATATCAAGGTACGCAATGTGCAACTTATTCGCGTTTTCAACTGTCATTTCGAGGAGCGCAGTCTGCGACGAGAAATCTCAGCGTGAGGCGCATCGAGATTTCTCGCTTTGTTCGAAATGACAAAAAGAGTTGCACATTGGGTATCAAGGTGTATGATGTCAGCTTGGTGATGTGTGAGCAAGCTTTAGAGAAAGCACTGAAGGCACTTTATATCGCTCAGACAGGAAAGATGCCGCCACGCATCCACGCCATTGAATACTTTGCGAACGAGACGAGGCTCCGTCCGCAACTTGACGAGGCTCTCCTGCGCTTGCAAGAACTATACATCCAACTTCGGTATCCTGATGTTGAAGGTCCAATGCCTTACGAACGGGCAAGACCCGAAGACGCAAGACAGATCTTGCGGTTGACCAAAGATGCTCTCAAATTGATTCAAGTGGAGATCCAGAATGTCGAGGCAGAAAGAAAATAAGCGATTGGCGCACCCACGCGTCAAGCAATTTGTTGGGCGTTACTTGCCTATTATTCTTCAGCTGTACAGTCCAGAGCAAGTCTGGTTGTTTGGTTCATATGCCCACGGACATCCGCGGCGTTGGAGTGATTTGGACTTGATGATTGTCTCGAAAAAGTTCGCTCGCGGTCGGAAACTCAAGCGTCGTACTAATTTTCTGCTCAAGACAGGCATTTGGGATGACAAGAAGTTTATTGTTGACCCTTTGTGTTACACTCCGCAAGAATTCGCGCGGGGGGTCGAGATGCCGTGTATTGTTGCCGAAGTTGTAGAGACCGGCATTCGCCTCATTTAGGAATGCGCACTGTCTTACAATCTACATTTACATGACTGTCTTGATTCACATTTCCGATTTACATTTCGGTCCCAAGTTCGACGAGCATCTCTCTGAAGTCATTCTGAGTGAAATCAACGCGGCGAAACCGGACCTTGTGGTCGTGTCCGGTGATTGGACGATGCGCGGGCGCGTTTCGGAATACGAGCGGGCGCGCGATTATTTGCAAAAATTGCCGCCGCCCGTTTTGACGATTCCGGGCAATCACGATCAGCCGCTGCATTGGATGGGTTCGGTGGAGCGCTTTACGCGACCGTGGGCGCGGTATCGAACGTACATTCATCAAGACACCGATGTTGTCTTTCGCGCGGCGGGACTATTTGTCATCGGCTTGCTCGACAGTCACAACCTTTTGCCGGGCGGAATCTGGTCGGCGGCGCAGCGGCGCTGGATGCAAAAAGAATTGTCAAGCGCGCCGTCGGACGCGTGCAAAGTTTTGGTGATGCATCACCATCTATTGTGGCAAGGCAAGTGGAGTCCGGCAGGTCAATGGTTTCCGCAGCGCACGCTCAATCGCCTCGCCAAGTTTGGAGTGGAATTGATTCTCAACGGACACACGCATATTCCCGTCGCGGCGCAGAGCGCGCAAGGCATCGTGATCGCGCAAGCGGGCACCTCGATGTCCACGCGCACGCGTCAAGGTCACGGCAATACCTACAATCGGATTGAGATTAGCGAGACGACCATCGATGTGGCGATTCACGAATACGATTCCGCTGCCAATCACTTTGTTCCCAAGACGCACGCCGCGTTTCCTCGGCGTAAAGAAGTTGCGCAATGAATATTGACAAGGTTGTGTTGATCTACCCGCGCCGCGATGGTCGAATTCTCGGCAAGGCACAGGGTTCGCCGTACACGTTGATGCGGCTTGCCTCGCTGGTGCCGGATGAATTGCCGGTAGAGATTTGGGACGAAGACCTCGCGCCGCTGCCACTGCACAAGCTGACCAAAAATTCGCTCGTCGGCATTACCAGCAAAACACTCTCGATTGACCGCGCGCAAGAAATCGCGCGTGAAGCGCGCACGCGTGGTAGCCGAGTCGCGGTAGGTGGCACGCATGCGACCCTGAGTCCCGACGAGGTAATGACCTGGGCGGACATCACTGTCGTCGGCGAGGCGTACTTTACCTGGCCCCAAATTATTGCGGACCTCGCGCACGACCGCGCGAAAAATTTGTACGTGGACGAGTCGTGGGCGGACTTGTCTGGCATCGCGCGCCTGAGTGATCGCGTGCTCAAGATGGTCAACGAGAAACGTGATTATTGGACGCCGTATATGGAAATCACGCGCGGCTGCCCGCGCAATTGTTCCTTCTGCACCGCGATTCGCGTGTCGGGTCGCGTGATGCGCCATCGCCCGATTGACGAGGTCGTCGAAGAAATCGAGCGGCGCGACCTCAAACGCTTTTTTCTCACCGACGACAATTTTGGTCTGAACTTTCGCACGCATCCCGAATACATCGAGCAAGTTTTTCGCGCGCTCGCCAAACTGCCGCTGCACGGTTGGACGAATCAGGCAGAGATGATGGTTGGCGATCACCCCGATCTGATCCAGCTCGGACGCGAAGCGCATATGGATAAATTTTTCATCGGCTTTGAATCGGTGAACGCGGGCAATCGCCGCGACTTGGGCGGCAAGTCAAAAGGCAACATCGAATCGTACAAGCGCGTGATCAAAACGGTTCAGAGTCACGGCATCGGCGTGGTTGGGCTTTTCGTGTTCGGACTGGACGCCGACACTCCTACCGTTTTTCAGGACACGTGGAATTTTGTGCGGGAGAGTGGTCTCGACAACGTGAGCTTTACGATTATGACGCCGTACCCCGGTACGCCCTCGCGCGACGAGTACGAAAAAGAAGGACGCTTGTTCAAAGATGTGCCGTGGAGCAAGTACGATACTTCGCACGTCGTGTTTGAACCGAAGATGATGACGGCTGAGCAATTGCGCGAGGGCTATGATTGGGTTTGTCGTCAAGCGTATAGTGTGCCGTCCATCCTCAGGCGTGGTGTCACGACCTTCCGCCGCCATCCGATTCGCCAGGCGCGCTCGAAACTTTTTTCATCGTTCAGTACGGATTTCGGATACCGCCGCACTTACAGCTATCGCTACGCGTGAGCTGTCCTCCGTCTCTTGGAACTCAAACTTTCTGTCCTGCTTCCCATCTACAATGAAGAGCGCGAGCTCGAAGCGTGCTTGAATCAGGTGTTGGCGTCGGTCGCGCCGAGCGAGATCATCGCGGTGGACGATTGTTCGACCGACCGCACTCCCCAAATTCTCAAAAAGTTCGACGACCCGCGCTTGCGCGTGCTGCGTCATTCAGAGAATCGCGGCAAAGGCAGCGCAATTCAGACCGCGCTGGCGCAGGCGAGTGGTGACGTGGTAATTATTCAAGATGCCGATACGGAGTACGACCCGCGCGATTATTGGGCGCTGCTCGAAGCGCTCAAGATGCATACGCAAGAGAGTGATTCGGAAAAATATGTGGTATACGGCGCGCGCGATTTGTCCAAGCAGCCGCTGATGGGTCACTTTGGTAACAAGTTTCTGACCGTCGCGACTAATTTTTTGTGCGGCACCACTCTCGCGGATATGGAAACCTGCTACAAGCTCGTGCCAACGAAACTTATGCGCGAGTTGCATTTGCAGTCGCGCGGTTTTGAGATCGAGCCAGAGATCACAGCCAAACTGTCGCGGCGCGGCGCGCATTTTTTACAAGTGCCGATTGCGTACAAACCGCGCCGCGATAAAAAATTGCGCCGCGTGCGCGATGGCATCAAGTCGCTAGTAGCGCTTTTTAGATATAGGTTTTCAAATTGAGATTGTGACCGCGCGCGCCTCGCAAATTTCTTGACGGATGATTGTCCAACTGCTATAATGGCTCATAGCTTTCCCCCATTGCCCGGATCCCTCAGCGCTGAGTGGACACTGTTGTACTCTAGGTCTGCTGAGAAGATTCATATTTCGCTGTGAACACCTGATAAAATCAAAACGTTTGATGCGAATTTGCGGCTCTTGTCCGCGCATCGCGGATACGCTTGACTTTGCCCGCGTTTTGTCAGATGTTCAAAAGAGGAGATTCCGTTGCGCGTCCTACTCATCAACCCACGTTTTCAACTCCCGATTGACACTCGCACCACTCCGCATCTCGGCATCGCGTATCTCGCCGCCGTGAGTGAACGGCGCGGCGATGAGGTGGCGGTCTTTGACCAGGATGTGGAAGATGAGCGCTTGACTGATTTCGTCCGCCGCTTTCAACCAGAGATCGTCGGCATCGGCACGAACACGCCACAAGTGAAGCAGGGCTGGTTGTGCGCGCGCGAAATCAAATCGGTGCTGCCCGATGTTCCTATTGTTCAGGGTGGTCCCCACGTCTCCGCGCTGCCGGAAGAATCCGCCGCGCGACCGGAGATCGACATCGTGGTACGGGGTGAAGGTGAAGACACGTGGATTGATCTGTGCACTACAGTCGAACGCGTAAAGGCGGGCAATCCGAATTTCAAAGCGCGCGACCTGCTCGACCCCGCCAATAAGATCTTGGAAAAAATTCTCGGAGTAACTTTCCAGACGACCGACGGTCGCATTCGTCATACGCACGAGCGTCCCGCGGTCGCTGACCTCGACGCGCTCCCGTTCCCGGCGTACAAATATTTCAAGATGGAGCGTTACTCCTCGCTCCAGCCCGCGATTGATTCAGTTGAAAAAGGCAAGTCCTTCTCGATGATGACCTCGCGCGGCTGCCCGTACCGCTGCACCTTTTGCTCACAATCGGTGATGGCAGAAAAATGGCGCGCGCGTTCACCGGAAAACGTGGTCAAAGAAATCCGGCATCTGGTCGAAGATTGGGGCGCTCAGGAAATCGGGATCCTCGACGACAGCGCCAATATTGATCGCAAGCGCATTCGTCATTTGAGCGAGCTCTTGATTAAAGAGGGGCTTAACAAAACGCCGTGGATTATGATCAATGGCATTCGCGCCAATCTCGCCGACGAAGACTTGCTCGGCATTATGAAAGAGGCGGGCTGCAAGCGCGTCGCCTTCGGCGTCGAGACGGGCGACGAAGATATTCTCGAATCGATTGATAAACGCGTGACTCACGACCAGATTCGCACCGCGTTCAAGAACGCGAAAAAAGTTGGACTGGAGACGGTCGGTTTCTTCATTATCGGCTTGCCCGGCGACAACGAAGAGACGATGGAAAAAACAATCAAGTTCGCGTGTGAGCTGGATCCACTCGTCGCGAATTTTTCGATGATGACGCCATACCCCGGTACCAAAGTATGGGAGCAAGTGCATCGCAACGGTGGACGCATGCTCGTGAAGGATTGGCAGGATTACGTTTTCTTTGAAGGCAAAGCGCGCTATGAGATGGGCGAGACGACGGCCGAAGTCCAAGAGCGCAAGTGGAAGGAAGCCTATCGCCGTTTCTATCTCCGCCCGCATCGCATTCTCAAAACGCTGATGCGCGAATCCACTTGGAAAAATTTCCCGCGCACGCTGCGGATGGCTTCGCGCATCGTTCTGCCAAAGAAAACCAAAGACGCGAAAGTGAAAGCGCTGATCGAAGAAACACAAGTCGCGTGCTAAAAGCACCTAACAAAACGCGAGCGAACTGACTACGACTTACCAAATTCAGCAGAGTGGGCGAGGTTTCCGTGATTGCAACTTCATTTTGTTAGGTGCTTTAAAGGACTTTTGTCAAGCAATCGGCGAACAATTAGACTGTGCGGCGGTCTTTTATCCTCGGAAATAGGAGACCATAAAAGGAGGATTCGCATGAAAAGATTTGCGCGAACAATTCTCGCA
>JBBSHK010000133.1:0-7514 GCA_038253185.1 Anaerolineae bacterium
GCCCACTGCACCAGCGACGGCGCGGAAAAAATTTTCTGTCCCGCCGCAATTGCCTGCGCGTTGCACGAATACACGTTGATCGCTTTGGGCGTCACGGTGTTATCAAGCTCGATCACATAGCCGGTGAAATTGGTCGGGTCGCAGCTCGCACCCGCGCGCAAGAAAACGCCCGCCTTGGCGGTCGCGTTCAAGAAATTCACATCCGCGTCGAGCACGCCGTCGCCGAGCGTGCCGCGATAGGAATTGTTCCGCAAGAGGGCATAGGTGCTGGCGCTGGCGTGGCTGCCCTGCAAGACTCCGCCGCTTGTCGCCCACGTGCCGTTGCTATTCGTATTCGACCAATTGTTCGCGTTGCCGTCTGCGCCCACGTCGAGCGGCGTGCCGAACAGGTCGAGCAGGAACGAATCCACCGTTGCTTTCAGCACATTCGCTTTCGCCGCGATGTTCGCCGCGATCTGCTCTAGCGTCGGCGGCGCCTCTACCGAAGAGAGCGCCAGCGCGGTCAGCGTGAGTCCGCCCCCGCCGGTCGTCACCTGCACCGTGCACGCCAGCGCATCGCTCGCCGGCATTCCGACGCTTTGCGCGGTTACCCACGTCTTGCCGCCGTCCGACGAGTACATCATCGAGAGCGTCGGGTCGTCCGTGTTCACTCCGTCTTTCCAGAAATACCACGCTTGACTGGAATTGTAGCGGGATACGGGACGCGCGAAAATCCAGTAATACGTGCCGCTCGTGCCGCCGGAGAGTGCCGGACCTGCATCGACCGGAATATAAATCCAGCCCGCCGAATCGCGCGAAGAGCTCGGCAAGTTGACCGATGACATTTGAGTAGACCACAAGATGTTCGCGCCGACCGTCAGGTCCGCCGGAGCCGCGCCCGTACTGGCAGCCGACTTGCATACACCGATGACGAGATCGGGCGGAGCCGCACCCGCGCCCCAGAATACAATCAGCCCCACCTGCGAGAGCGTCGGCGAGGTGCTCGCCGCGACCTTGAAGCGCTCCGCCCAAAAACCGATGCCCAGTCCGTCTCCACTCGCGAAGGAATTGGACAAGTCCACCGCATTGCCGGTCTGGTAGCTAGACCCGAACGATTTGTTGGTCGGCTGCCCGCCCGTGCCGACGATGCCCCAATAGCCGTGCTTCGCCGGCAGCGTCGCACTGGAATAGTTGATCACGCGCGTCCACGTTTTGCGGTCACTGGAATAAAAAGCTTGCACCGTATTGTGCCAGACGTGCACCCGCAGCCAGTACTTGGTGTTGCCGGAAAGCGCGACGGTCGCGCTCGCCACTGCCGCCGCGTACTTTAAAATATAGGTGCTGCCTTTCGCGTTGGCGCTCGCTTTTTGCAATGTGAACTGCCCCGCGACTTTGTTATAGAGCACTGCCCAATAGTCTTTGTTCGTTTGTCCGGCGAACGCGATGCCGCCGTAGATAGTGCCCCAGCTCGCATTCGAGACCTTGAGCTGCACTTCCATCCAGCCGTCGCCAAAGCGCGTATCGTTCACGAACGCCAGGTCGTCCACCGGATTATCGGTCGTGCCCGACGCGGGCGCGGCGATGTACGAGGCGGTGATCTGCCCGTTCGCCAAAGCGAACGAACCTTTCCCTTGCGACGGACCGTTGTGCATCACGAGCGATGTGGTGTCGGTGAACTGACTGAGCGCGAGCTGATGCCCGCCAAAATATTCATAATAAATGTCCGCCGCCCAGTCCTGCAATTTTTTCGTGTAATCGCGTGTGGCGACTTGCAAACGGTTCTTGCCGAGCGCCACCGACTGACGCACTTCGTCCACCAGCTCGGTCGCGAGCGTCAAAAGCTCATTGCCCGAGGTGGTCACATAGCCGCACTTGCGAACCAGCCGCGCGCCGCCGTCGAGAATGGTCGACAAATTGTATTTGAGTCCCGGATTGTTCAGCGTCGTTCTGCCGCTGCCGCCCTGCCCCGCGCTCGGTCGGGTGTACGTCCAGTCCGGCGCATCGTCGCTCAGATCGAGCTGCTTGCTCGGATTCGTGACGCCGACGAGCGAAGTCGCCGCGCAGACAAATGCGCGGTCATAGCCGTGCACGAAGAAATTGAGACCCGACACCAGCGGCTTGCCAAAGAGAAAATCGCTCAAGATAAAATTCGAGGCGGCGTATTGGTATTCCGTTCCGAGCAGCGTGTTGTGCTCCTGACGGTCGCTCCAGTGCATTCCGTCCCACTGCGCCATGCCGGTATTGAGCGGATCGGCGACACTGCGAAAAGCGACCAGATGCGCGCTCGGCACGCCCGCATAGTGGCTCAGTTCCGTCGCGACGATCCAGTACTCCGCGCTGCCCCATTCGCCCGCCGCGAGCTTGGTGAATTTCGGATACGCGCAGTAGAGCTGCGTGGTCTTGCTCACATTCGCGGGCGTATAGTTCGTCAATGAATTATTGACGTAGAGTGCCATCGGATTGCCCCACTGCGGAGTCGCGCCCGCGACAACATTCCGCACTTTCAGCGCATACAGTCCCTGATCGTACACGCCGCGCGGCTGGAAGGCATAGAACGCCAGCACATACTCGGTGGAGTTGAGCGCGACCACCGCGAGGGTGCTGGCATAGGCGGCGCTTTGCCCGGGCGGTCGCAGTCCTTGTTCGATTTGCAACTGCATGCCCGACAAGTCCCACACATTGGGAGTCTGCCACGCGCCGCCGCTGAAAATAGTGTAAGCGACGGCGCTGCCGGGCGCATAGGTCGAGGACGAATCGGTGAAAAATAAAATATTCGCCGCGGGCGCAGCAAGGCGCGGGCGCGCCGTCGCGGGCTGCGCCGCGAGGTTATAGACATTCGTTACCGCGCCCCACGTCACGCCGTCATCCGTGCTCGATGCGGTTACGATCTGCGTCGCGCTGGAGAACCAGTACGCCTGCACATTGCCCGCGCCGTCGGCGTAGAGCGCGACGCCAAACGCCGCTTTCGCGGTCGCCTGTGACGGGCTGCTCCACACGAGCGGATTCGCCGGAGTCGCGGTCGCGAGCTCGATCACATTGTTCGGCATCGTGCGAATTCGCACGAATTTCGTGCGCGAGAGCACGACATCGAAATCGTAGGGCAGCGCGTTCTGCGGCGGCGTGCCCGCCGTCGACGCGGCGCCGGTATCGGTGAAGGAATTCGTGCCGCTGGTGTAATAGACGCCCTGCCCGCCGCTCGTGGTGCCGCGATAGATGCGATAGCTGGTCGCGCCGGTGACCGCATTCCACGCGAGCGGAATCGTCTTGTTGGTCGAAGTCGTGGTCCGCGAGACTTCGAGCGATGCCAAAGTCTCATTGTTGCCGGCGAGCGCGGTAATGACGTAAAAATATTGCGTGCTTGCCGCGAGACTGCCGCCTGCAGTCGGCGCGTTCGCCGTTACTCCGCTCGGCGGCAAGAGATTCGCCATGCCGCCGTCCTGCGCCAGCGTAAAGCCGCGCAAGCGTTGGTCGTCGATAATAAGTTGGCTCGCGACCAGCGGCAGCGCGCGCTGTTGCTTATGGGCAGCAATGCTGATTCTTTGAGAAACGGCGTCGGTCTGCATACTTTACGAATTCAGTCCCTTGGCGTTCACGCGTAAAAATATTTCGACAATAAAAAAGTTGTCGCTGGTCATCCCTTTTTCGCTCAATGGCTCGGGCTTGCCCATCCGTTCAAACAAGACGCCGGTGTTGTAGGCGTGTGTCGCATCGTTCGCGCCTGTAGCAGGATTCCAGTTGAATCCTTCTTCGTCGATAAAGTTCAAGAGATTGGCAGGCGGTGTTCCCGTGACCGATGTTTTATTGAAACTTGTTTCGAGATTTACCAAGTCCGCTAACGTGCAGCGCAGCCGCAGCGTGTACGTATTCTCAAAAACGCCCGCCTCGACGCGCGACACCGCGCCCGTGATCGTCCGCTCGGTCGTGCCGAACTTTTCTGGCGCGTGCTCATAGTGCTTGCCAAGCACTTTGTAATAATTGCCGTCGAGTAAGATCATGCCTGAAATGCCTCGTGCTCTAATCGCCGCCGCACCTGCTCGACGATGTAATCGCCGTTCGGGTGACTGATATTAAAAGTAATATTCACACTGCCGCGCGGCGCACTGCTATTCGGCGGAGTGACGGTCACGCGCTCGCCACTCGACACACGCAGCGGATAGCGGTCATTGGAATAGCCGGGCGGCACAATAAAATCTCCACCGCGCGCGTACCCTTCACTGCCCGCATAGTTCGAGCCGTACAGCATCTTTTGAATGAATGCCGCGCGGTCATTCATTGGTAAGCTGATCAGGGTTTGCAAGTCCGCCAAGTCCCCCAGCGTCGCCAATTGTCCAATGACGGCAATCTCTTGTCCGATCAAGGTGATGCTGTCCTTGAGCTTCTTTTCTTTCTCCTCTTCGGCGGTCAGGAACGCGGTCTTGGCTTCGTCGATGCGCGCAATCTCTTGAGCGTAGCGGCTGTTGATTGCATTTTCCTGATTCGCGAGACCCGTCTGAATGTTTGACAGTTCTTCCGCGCGGCGGCGCGCCGCGTCGTCGAGCGCATCCTTCGCGCGCATTCGGTCGCGCGCCGCCTGATTGTCGAGCGCGACATTTTCCGCAGCTACCCGCGCCTGCAAATCACGTAGTTCGTCGGTCTCGCGCTGTTTCGCCGCGGCAACTTCCTCGCGATAAGAACGCTGCGCTTTTGCCAGTTCTTCGTCCTTCGTCCGTTGATCGACCATCAGTTCGTGCTGATAGGTCTCGTCCGCTAATTGCACGCGCATTTGCGCAAACCGCTGTTCTTGTGTAAAGCGCTGCTCGTCCACACTGGTAGCGTGCTGTGCCTTTGCTTCGGTCATCGAGACCTCGAACGTATAATTTTGCATAATCCGTTCGCGGTCGTGCTCCGTGCCTGACCCCGCCAATTGCTGTCCCGTATGAAATGCCAGTTCCGCCAGCGTACGCGCCTCGTTGTAGGCAATCTCTCGCAATTGGTCGGACAACTGTTGTCGCTGCTGTAATCGCTGCTGGTCGAATGCGCGCAATCGCTGTTCGCGCTGGAACGCCTGATCGCTTTCCCGATCCACCAACCGCTGATTGATGTCCGCTTCCTTGTCGGCGAGCGATTGTGCATCCTTCGCCAACGTCTCGTTCAAGCTGCGCTCGATCCTATCAATATCCTGCGCGCTCTTCTCTGCATCGGACACGCGCCGCTGGTCCAGTTGCGCCAGTTCTTCGGTGAGCGATCGCTCCGTGCGCGCGACCGAATCGTTATAGGTTTGCCACGCCTTGCCGGACTGCTGCGCGGCTTGCTCTTCGGCGCGGGCGCGGTCATTGGCGGCTTGTGTGCCTGCCCGCGCAGCTTGGGTCGCGAATTCACTAACGCGTTTGCTCTCTTCGTCCCATAGTTTTATAAGCGACGTGGTATCTTTCGCCGCTTCGTCGTAGTATTTGGATTCTGCC
Source organism: Anaerolineae bacterium (assembly GCA_038253185.1). Taxonomy (GTDB): domain Bacteria; phylum Chloroflexota; class Anaerolineae; order UBA4142; family SHND01; genus JBBSHK01. Next base: position 5,421 of record JBBSHK010000133.1, read on the forward strand.
TTATTCGCCTCTGCCCACGCTTCTTTTTGAATATTTGAATTGAGATTAGCGTTCTTGGCGGCTTCTTCGCTCTTTTTGGCAGCGGCGTCCTGCGCTTGAACGGCTTGCAAATCTATTCCCAAATTGGGATTGTCGGAACCGCCTGCGCGAGAAATTTGCCCCATTGCATCAGCAAGTTGCTGAATCCAACTCGGTGCCTCGCGCTGTTTTGCGACTTCATCCAGTGCGACTGCAAACTCGTGATTGTGCTTGGAGGCTTTCAGTGCGGCTTCGGCTTCGGCATCCGTCCATCCCATAATCTTGGCAAGCGTAGTGGCAACTTCTGTCTTGCTGGCGATGGCATCGAGTTCCTTGTTGAGCGCCCCGATCTCTGGCGATGCGCCCGTTGCCGCCGTGCCCAGCGCGAGGAGCAGTCCTGCGCCCGCGCCGATTGCCGCACCCCATTGACCGAACGCCATTCCACCGGCGACCGCAAAGTCCGCCACCGTCTTCAGCCCGTTGGCAGCTTCGCGCAAGCCCTGCGGCAGCTGCTCACCGGACGCGACCTGCGCCAGTGCCATATCCGCGACGAGTCCCATCACCGCGAGCCGAGTGCCGCGAATCATCGCTTGCATATTCGCGTGCCCGCCCGCCGCGACCTGCGCGGTCGCTGCTTCCTGCGTTTCGGCGGCGGCGAGTCCCTGCACCGCTTCGCGCGCTTCAGTAGCAGTCAAGCCCATCTGCCTGAGCGCCCCGACGAGTTCTTGGTCAGCTACCCCAGCCCCGCGCAGTTGGGTAACGAGATTTTCATAGCCCGTTCCTAGTTGCTGCGCGGACGCGTGCGCCTCGCGCGTGGCAACCACAGACGCGGACATAACTTCGGGCACATTCGACCGAAGTTGATAACTAATGCCGACAGTTTGTTCTTGGCTGCTCATTTATGGATGGTAAGTGATTATCAGTTCAAGCCGTTTGCAGTGGGACTCAACTGCCACCGGTTAGCACTTATTCGTCACGCCTTGAAGCGCCTCACCCGTCGCGTACGTTTGAGCTTGCGCGAGCGTCGTCGTGGCGCAGCGCGCGCCTGCTTTTGTATTTCCGGCTGCACGCGCAGCGCGATTTCCATTTGTGACGGCGACAGATAGGTAACATTTTTGCGGTCTTGCATCAGCGCGGCAGCTTCATAGACTGCCAGCGCAAAGAGCACGCGACGGAACTGAGCATAATCAAATGTATTTCCGAAACCGAGTTCGTGGGGCAATCGGGCAAAGTTCAGGCGTTTAAGCAAAAACCCGATCTCTAGCTCAGGAGGGACGCGCGACGGTTCGCCGAGCGCGCTTTTCCAAATTTCTACTTGGATACTAAAGGGATCGTCACCACCGCGTTGTAGGCGAAGTAAAACGAAAGGTTCAACGGCGCGGCAAGCTGTGGCGGAAAGCGCGGCAAGCTCACCCGAATCCCGCCAGGGGCAAGCGCGCGCGATAACCGCACGTCGTCGGCTTTTGCCTGAATCGCCGCCGCGTCCGCGTTTTCATCGAGCAGGTCGAGCAGTTCATCCACGCGCGCCAGTGTATCAACCTGTCCCTGAGCATTCAACAGAGCATCGATCTGCCGCAGAATCAACTCGCGCTCGAACGGAATTGGATTCCCGCGCGGGTCGAGGATATGCCAATCCTTAAGCTTCTCGACCAGAATCCGAAATCCCACCAAGTCGTTGCGGACGGAACGATACTCCCAGCGATCGCTGGCTGCCCAATCCTCTTTCTGGAAAAGCACCCACTGATCGCCAACTAATTCAACGCGAATGCCTTCTTCGGTGACTTCAACCTTCGGCTCGCGCAGCCCAGTCCCACTGCCTGAATCGGTTTTTTTGGGCATTAGTAGCTCGCGCGGATCGGCGCGCCATCCCCTTCGATGGTTGCCGCCGCAGCAATAAGCACTGCCACACGCGCTCCCGGTGTGTATTTCGTCAGCACGCCGTTGCCGGTATATTTAATATTGCCGACCGCCGAACCTGCCGGTCCGTATTCCCACGCCGACGACGCCGAGGGCGCACCGAGCGCGGCAAAAAAGACCGCATCATCCTTGTTCGCGGCTTTATTGAAAAATCCGGAC
>JBBSHK010000134.1:0-7497 GCA_038253185.1 Anaerolineae bacterium
AGCAGCCGGTCGAGACCGATCCCGACAAGGTTTATGACATCGTCAAGAAGATGTACAAAGATCAGTTGAATCTGGTCTGGCTCAAGCCGTGGGGGTTCAACAACACCTACGCGATGACGATGCGCAAAGACCGAGCGGACGAACTCGGCGTCAAAAAACTATCAGACTTGAAAGGCAAAGCCGAGAACCTGGTGATGGGCGCGACGCAAGAATTCGTCACACGTGCGGACGGCGCGCCCGGTCTACAGACGACCTACGGCTTCAAGTTCAAGGACCTGAAGAGCATGGACCCGGGCTTGATGTACACTGCCGTCGCCGAGAAACAGGTCGACATCATCTCTGCCTTCGCCACCGACGGACGCATTCCAACGTTGAACTTGCTGCCGCTGGCGGACGACAAGCATTACTTCCCACCGTACTATGCCGCGCCTGTCGTGCGACAGGACTTGCTCGACAAGGCGCCCGACGTCGCGACGACCCTCGACCAATTGGCGGGCAAGATTGACGATGCCAAGATGGCGAGTCTTAACGCCGAAGTGGACAGCAAAAAGCGCGACCCCGCCGATGTCGCAAAAGATTTTCTCAAGAGCATGGGGCTCGTAAAGTAAAAATGATGGGCGACAGATATTCTGTCGCCCATTACAATTGTACGACCCGGGACCACGTTTTTGTGAAGCAAGTAAAAACCAAGGGGATGCTCCAGCTGTGTGAGCCGTTAAATCCCTTGCGAGTGAAACCACGCTTTGAGGCGGTCTTCAAGTACCATCATCGTGCTGTTTTATGTTTCATCAAGCATGTTCTTTTGCAGAGCAGCACAGTCAGATTCTCAAATCTAATCTTTCTCACCGCCACCACTCTTGCCACTGTCCCCATTGCTGTGACTTTGTCCACTCTTACTGCTATCGCCTCCATCGCCATCATCGCCGCCTCCCGGACCAGAGTGACTGTCAGTTGTTTCGGTTACTCTGGCAGGAGGTGACTTGGTTGGCGCAGATGCCCTGCTCGGCGCTGTCACTTTGACCGGCACGGAGGGCGAGGGCGGCGCAAATCGGGTGATGAGGACCGGAGTGTTCGTTGCCCTAAACACCCTCGTGGGCGCAAGCGTTGGGAGGGGCGTGGCGGTCGCGCTCGGGATCATCGTACTGGTCGGCTGAAGCGCAATCGTAGGTATGGTATTCTCCTCGCTCTGCGCCGTTGCGCTGGTTTCGAGAGTGGGCGCGGGCAGTTGCCGGACGAGCTGTTCTTCAAATGCCTGATGAGTTCCGCCATCATTCGTCAGCTCTCCCTGCAATTCCGAAATTGGTTCGCGCAGCGCATAAAGTAATTCACCGGGCTTGCTGGTCACGGCGACTTGCGTGACCGCGCCGAGCAGCGCGAACAGGCTCGCGCCTACGACGAAAATCGCCGGTAGCGCAGCGATGAAAATAGAAGCATTCCTTCGCACGTAGTTCAATCCCTCCTCCGGACCGCTTCTGCTTTAAAATATATACGCAGCGAACAACCGCACGGATTGCGAAATGACCTCATGCCTGTCGGCTCAAAGCCTCTCTATACTCGTTCGGTCTGCGAAACAGCCAATCCATCAGTGACGCCAATTTCTTGCAGCCGAACCAGGGCGGCATAGCGTGCTTCCCGTTGCATCAGTGCGGTATGCGTCCCACGTTCCACCAAGCGTCCGTCTTCCAAAACGAGGATCAGATCCGCGTTGCGAATCGTTGAAAGGCGGTGTGCAATCACGAGTGTCGTGCGTCCGCGCTTTAATGCTCCCAGCGCCGCCAAGACCTCGCGTTCAGACACCACATCGAGCGATGCGGTCGGTTCATCCAAAATCAATATGGGTGCGTCGTACAGGATCGCGCGTGCAATAGCAATACGCTGACGTTGGCCACCCGACAGCGTCACCCCGCGCTCGCCCACAATCGTGTCGTACCCGTTCGGTGACTGCAGAATGAATTCGTGTGCATGGGCAGCGCGCGCAGCCGCAACGATCTCGTTCGCACGCGCGTTCGGGCGTCCATAGGCAATATTGTCTCGAATCGAGGTCGCGAACAAAATGGGTTCCTGCGCGACGAGGGCAAACTGCCGACGCAAGTCACTCAGTCGAATCTGGCGAATATCAATTCCATCGAGCAATATTTGACCTCGGCTCAACTCGTAAAAGCGCAAGAGCAAATTGGTGATGGTGCTCTTGCCGGTCCCCGTCGGTCCAACAATTCCGATCGTTTGTCCCGGCAAAGCAACGAAATCAATATCGCTCAGCACAATGTGATCCTTGCCATAAGCAAAGGCAACGCCCTTGAAATCAATTCGTCCTTGAGCTCGACGCAACGTCATGGCATTCGGAGCATCGCGGATAATTTGATCATTGTCCAAGAGCTCAGCCAGGCGCTCGCTGCTTACGCTTGCCTTTTGAAGGGTCGCCGCCAGCTTGCTGAACTTTTTGAGCGGACTGTAAAAGCTGGAAAGATAAGCCAGAAAAATCAAGAGTTCGCCAACGGTGAGCCGACCCGCGAAAATTTGGGTCACCCCGTACCAGAGAACCGTAGCCGTGCCTGCGGCTTTGATCACGTCGACAATCGGATCGACCAGTGCTTGCCATCGCGCCGCCCGGACTTCAGCCTGCATGCTCGCGGCGCCATGTTCTTCAAAGCGGCGTTGCTCGTCGTCTTCACGTCCGAAAGCTTGGACGACTCGAATCGCCGATACGGTCTCCTGCGTCACCGACACCATTTGCCCTTCCTGCCTGCGCGCGGTTCTGGCGGATTCACGAATGTTATTTCGAAACCGATTAAACACTACAAAGAGCAAAGGCGCGAAAGCCAAGGCAATGATCGAAAAGTGCCAATTGACATAGAACATGACAAGTGCCACACCCGCAAACTGGAACGTATTAATAATTAAATCACCGCTGCTCGCGACGAGTGCCTCCATCACGCGCGTCGCATCACCATTCACGCGACTGATCATTTCACCGGTACGGGCACGGTCGTGAAATTCAAGCGACAAGGTTTGCAAATGCGCAAAGGCGTCACTGCGCAATCGGAAATTGGTGCGCGCTTGGATCATCCCTTGAAGATATTCGTAAGTAAAAGAGAAAAGTCCATCCAGCGCGGTCAACAAAATAATCAGAGCGCCAAAGACGACGGTCAGGTAGCGCGGATCATTTTGCAAATAGGTTGCGAGCGCCCGACTCAAAGGATCCCCAAAAGGGCGTCCTCCAATCACATTATCGACAATATATTTCAGGGGCCAGGGTGTGAGGAGGTCAAGCGCGGCGACGGCGAACATCGTCATCAGGATGAGGAGCAGGTTCAACCGGTAGGGCCAGAGATATTGGAAATACCGCGCATCGAGATCGAGTAGCGGAATCAGAATCTTTTTTCTCTTCTGAATCATTTCGCTCGTTTCAGCTCTGCGTCCGCACTCCGTAGCAACGGTCCGAAACAGTCTTGCAATCCGGCTCTTGAAGTAACCACGTGCAGCAATCGAAAATACGTCGAGGCGCGGTAGAATGACACGCGTGCCATAAACTCCGCGCTCACCGCACGATGACGCGCGTATTCTTGTACGAATAATTCAGCCGCATCCTCAAGCGCGTTCCAGTTGGAGCATAGCTGTATGGCGAGAAACCTCAGGTGCGCCGAAAAATTCGCGACGTCAATCGCCGGATCGGACAGCGCAAAGAGGTCCAGGTCAATCAAGGTCACACGCTGGCTCGCGAACAAAACTTGGCTGTAATAAAAGTCGCGGTGTACCGGTCTCCACTCCGGCTTGGGCAGGCAGGTTGCCCATTCATGCAATCGGGCGCTCTGCTCCATAAATGTTCGCGAGTGTTCAGGGCGGGCACGCGCAAGTTCGTGCGCCCACCGTTCGATCTCCGAGAGCTCTTCCTCGAGCCGATATTCAGTCGAGGGCATTACTTGGCTCGCATGCAGTTTGGCAATCGCCGCGGCACTTTGCCTTACACGCTCGTTCAACTCCCCCGAACCAAGGAAATCCTCCAAAGGAATACCGGGTGCCCGCTCTTGCGCCAACATCCGCATTTCGGGAATATAGGCAAGCGGTCGAGCAATCGAGATACCATCGCACGCGTCAGCGCCAAATCCATTGCTCCACAATGCCCGGTGCAGCGCCCATTGTTGAATCGCGCGTTCATCCTTGAACACTTTCCCAATCACCGAACATTGCCGGTCGTGATTTCCTTTCGACGAAAGGTCATACTGAATGACGCAGCGGCGACGCGGCTTGTATTTAAGCACGCGTAACTGCGCAATGCCATCAATATCTTCCCCGATTGCCACATGCAAATAGGGCAGCAACATTGGCGCGGCTAAATCCGCGCGCGTGGCGCGATACAGATTGCGACGCAAATTGTCGTCAAACAGTGGCAGACGCACGCCCTCCAACTGCCTACGCTCGTTTGACGGCGACTCCGCTGTCCGCGAGAACATTAGCCTCAGAATTCGCTCCGCGTTGTGACGCCACGTGTGTTCTTCGAGCACGAGACGCGCGCCCTGCCAACCCAGACGTTTGCGCAAGTCTGGCTCCGCCGCGAGTCGCGCAATCCGTTCCGCCAGCGCGCAGGCGTCTCCCGGCGGATACAATAAGGCGCTCTCGCCATCCGTCACTAGCTCGGCAATCGGTGGAACGTTGGCGGCGACCGTCGGCACCGCGCACGCGAGATATTCAAACAGTTTCAGCGGTGAAAAGTAAAAATCGTCGAGCGCGGGATGCGGAGATATGGCGACGTGCATTGCGGCAATGTATCCAGGCACGTCGCTGTGGGGGACGGGTTCAATGATGGTCGTCGACCCTGTCAAGCCGCGTTGGGCGATCGCGTCGCGTAGCGTTGCCGGAATATCGCCGACGAGCAGCAAGTGATATTCCGGAGGTTGTGTTGACGCTTTGAGCGAGTAGTCTTGCGATGCGGAGACATTCTGCAAGCGCTCCATAGCTCGGAGCAACGTGTCCAGATCGTGCCAGGGCTTGACGCTACCAACAAATCCGATGACAAATTTTCCTTCGAGTGCGAGTTGCTCTCTGACCGCGTGTCCTTCGAGCGCAGGATGAAACAACTCTGCATCAACCGCGTTGCAGATAACGTCAACGCGTTCGGCGAGCGCGCCCTGTTCGATCACATAATCGCGCAACGGGCGTGACACCACCGCGATCCGATCAGCTGTAGAAAAGCAGCGGGCTTCAATCTCTGCTGCTCCTTCGGCATCCTCCAATCTACGATAACGTGCGGCTTCGAGCCGCAGCGGCGCGTTCACTTCGAGCGCGACTGGCAGTCCCGTCTCTGTTGCGAGTCGGGCGCCGACATCACTCCATAGTGAATAGCGCTCATAGATCAAATCGAAGCAGCGCTGGTGCACAAGTTCGCGCGCTTGATCATAAATCGCAGCGGTGACCGTCTGCGCCGCGCGCTCGCGGTGCGGATTATTTTTGTACTGATCTCTTGGCAGAGATATTAATTGGATCTGCAGATTCTCTAACAGCTCCCATGATTCGCCACCAAAGTCATCACGCGCGGCGAGTACGGTGACGTGATGACCCAGCGCGGCAAAGGCATTCACGAGCGAGCGGACATGTACCGCCGCGCCCTTGTGTCCGCGAATCGGAATGCCCGGGTCGGTACAGAGGTAAAGGATATTCATTGCATTCTGGTGAGCGAATGAACGACCGTGGAATGTGTCTCCCGGCTCGTCTGTTCAAAGCCCGCGATCACGGGCGACAGTGCGTGCGCGTTCGGCGAGCCGCTAAGCCACTCGCGCAGCACCGTGACGTTCCGACGCAAGTCAAACTCGCGCTCAACTTTGGCGCGCGCTTGATGTCCCATCTGCTCGCGCGCTTGTGCGTCCCTTAAGAGTCGGGTGAGTGCGTCGGCGAGCGAAACCGCATCATTCTGTGGAACAATCCGTCCGGTGATTCCATCGTCAATAATTTCGGGCACCCCGGTGAGGTCGGTCGAAACAACCGGTACGCGCATTGCCATTGCTTCGAGCAAAACTGTGGGCAGACCATCGCGATTGCCATCGCTGCCGACGATGCAGGGCAGCGCGAACACCGCCGCGCGGCGATAGGCAGCCCCCACATCATCTTGCGATTTAGGACCCAGTAGCCTTACGCGATCACCAATTTCCAATTCCGCTATGAGTGCGCGCAAAGTACTCTCCTGCGGTCCTTTGCCGATGAGGTCGCAGCGGAATGATTGCCCTCTGTCCCGCAGCAGCGCACAGGCGTGCAGCAGAATATGAAACCCCTTCTTTTCGACCAAGCGTCCAATCGCGAGAATCAAGGGTTCACGCGCACGTTGTGGCACATAACCTACTTCCGGATCAAAGTGATTCAGATCGACTCCATTGTACAGGAGCCGAATGCGGTTAGGGGGAATATCCAGAGTTTCGGAGGGCACCAGAGCGCGGATACTGGTATCGCCTTTTTCGGAGGCGAGATGTGTCAGGTAAGCACGATTAAAGTCGCTCACCGTCACAACGAATTTTGCCGCGCGTATCTTGTCGCGCAGTAGGTCCGGGTCTACCGTGTTCAGAAAAATGTCTTTGGCGTGCGCGGTGAAACTATATGGCACACCGGTGAGGAGATGAACGAACATGGCGACGCGCGTCGCACTTGACGCAAAGTGGGCGTGCAAGTGTTCGACCGGATGCGATTGCAGGTGCGCGGCTAAGATGGCTGCTTGGGAGAAACGCTTGAGCGCGTGGCGATTGCGGCGGGTCAGGGCATACCACAAGACGCGGTGGTAGCGCTTGCCATATTTTTTCGCGAGTTCATGGTGTGCCGAAAAAGTACGCTCTTTTTCCGCCAGCAAATATTCCGGGAGATAAAGGACCGGAGCTTGAACGCGCGCGAGGTTCGCGTGAAAGCGACCATCGTCCGGTTTGCGCAGAGAATAAATTCGGAGGTCGAGTCCCTGTCGTTCCAATTCGAGAATTTCGTTCAGCACAAAGGTTTCGGAGAAGCGCGGATACATTTTCAAAATGTAAGCGATCGTCATCGCGTGAACTCCAGCTTGGCGAGTTCTTTGCGTGGCGCATGCTTGTCGGGAGTGGAAATCTTCAGTAATGCGAGCAGCGCGCGACTGGCGTGACTCGCGCCGTTCATATCCAGTGATACTTTGGGCGCTGGAGTATTCAACGCCGATTCAATCTCATCTGCCAAGCGCTGCGGCGAGAGGTCATCGGGAAGCAAAACTCGCGCCATCTTGAGCGCCGCGAGACGTTGCGCGCGAATGCGTTGCTCCTGACGCGGTCGTACTCGTGGAACCAGCAAGGTGCGCGCACCCAACGCCAGCGTCTCGGATACCGTATTGTAGCCCGCCATTCCGACGACGAGGTCTGCCGCGGCGAGATAGCTGACGAGGTCGGATGTGAATTGAATCAAGCTCACATGCTCAGCGCGTGCCGCACTCTGTAATAACTCGCGCTTGCTCTGCGCCATGAGGGGACCCGTCACAATCAGACTATGTGCCTCGCGTAA
>JBBSHK010000135.1:0-7477 GCA_038253185.1 Anaerolineae bacterium
ATCCGGGACTTACCAAGAAAGCCGGCGCAGAGCAAGGTGAGCCGGAAAAGTACTACCCGAGTGGTGTACGCAACTATGCGCGTGTCGTGCCCGCAGATGATATTCAGGGCGCCGTCGGCGCGCGTTGGTACCAGTCGCTTGGATTCAAGTCCGTGTACATTCTTGATGACCAGGAATTGTACGGCAAGGGCGTAGCGGACATCTTTGAGACCGAAGCTAAGAAGCTCGGTATCAACGTCCTCGGTCATGAAGGCATTGACACCAAGGCGACCGATTACAGCGCGTTGGCGACCAAGATCGTGCAAGTCAAGCCCGATGCGGTGTACTTTGGCGGCATCGAATCCAATCACCCCGGACTCGTCTTGAAAGCATTGCACGCCGCAGGCTTTAAGGGTCAATACGGCGGTCCCGATGGTATGGCGACCGTTGCCTATGTCAAAGAAGCGGGCGCGGATGCCGAAGGCACGATTGGTACCTTCGGCGGTCTTCCTCCAAAGGAAGTCGCGAAAGCCAGCCCCGAAGGACAAAAGTGGTACGACGCCTACAAGGCAAAGTTCAAAGGCGAGCCGGAGAACTATGCCACATATTCGTATGAAACGATGCTCGTCGTACTCAAAGCGATTGACACTTGTGTCTCGAAGAACGACGTCACGCGCAAGTGCGTGCGCGACGCGGTCTTTGCGACCAAGGACTTTAAAGGCATCTTGGGAGCAACCTGGTCGTTTGATGCGAGCGGCGACACGACCCTCAGCACGATGTCGGGTCAGAAAGTCGTCAATGGCGAGTACCAGTTTGTGAGCGTGCTCAAGTAAATCACCCCTCGTAGGGGCGTCCCGGTTGGACGCCCCTACACTTATTCCATTCGTGTCGGAGCGTCACATGACCTCACTTCCGAGAATCACTTTTAGAAGTGTCGCGGCATGGATCGTGCTTTTGATTTTCGGCGTGTTTTTTATCAACGCCTTTATTTCCAACCCCGAACTTTTTACTAAACAAGTCATCAACGGTCTCGCACAAGGCGCGATCTTTGCGCTCATCGCTCTGGGCTACACGCTGGTGTACGGCATCGTCGAGCTAATTAATTTTGCTCACGGCGATGTGTATATGGTGGGCGCCATGACCGGATTGAGTATTGCCGGACTCCTCGCCGTAAAAGAAAATTCACCGGCGACGACGATTGTCTTTGCGCTTGCGCTGATGTTCCTCGCCGCGCCGATTGTTAGCGCGCTGTTGAACATTACCATCGAGCGTTTCTTTTATCGTCCACTGCGCAACGCGCCGCGACTCGCTCCCTTGATCACCGCCATTGGAATGTCGTTCGTGCTCGAACAGATCGGACTCTTCTGGGCAGGTCTGCCCAATCCTCCATTTTTCTATTTTGGCGGCAGTGGCGCGCAACCCAAATCATTTCCCGGACTCATCCCGAATATTAATCTCTTGACGGATGTCCTCCATCTGCAAACGAATATTAACTTTACGGCGAAGCATCTGTTCGCGATTGGCTTGGCGATTCCTCTGATGATTGCGCTGCGCTTTTTCATTTCGCGAACGACCTTGGGCAAGGCGATGCGCGCCACCGCGCAGAATCGCGACGCCGCGCGTTTGATGGGCATCAACGTCGATTTCGTCATCTCGATGACCTTCCTCATCGGCGGCGCGCTGGCGGGCGCGGGTGGAATCGTGGGCGGATTGTATTTCCAAAGCGCGCAGTGGAATATGGGTTTCGATGCCGGACTCAAAGCGTTCACGTCAGCCGTGCTCGGCGGCATTGGCAATATCACCGGCGCGATGATGGGCGGATTTTTTATCGGACTTGTCTCCGCCTTGAGCGATCAATATTTTGCGGCACAATGGACCCGCGCGGTCGTGTTCGCGGTCTTGGTCTTGGTGCTGGTATTCCGACCCCAAGGATTCTTAGGCTCGACCGTCGCGCAAAAAGCGTAGGTGTGTGAACGGGCAGGGAGCGAAAAATATGGCTACGGCTACCGTGAAGAAGACGGGTGGAACACCAGAATGGCGCGAGCTTGCGCGCACGAAATGGCCACAGTTGGCATTGCTGGTCCTCGTTTTGCTCTATCCGTTCCTCGACGATTTCGTACTGCACGCTACGGGCTTTCAAGTCGGCGGTTATACCGGACGCTTTGTCAACGTCGCGGTCTATGCGCTGCTCGCGCTCGGACTCAACATCGTGATTGGTTACGCCGGTCTGCTCGACCTCGGCTACGCGGCGTTCTTTGCCATCGGCGCGTACTCGATGGCGCTGATCACGACACCATCACCGCCGTGGCATGGCACACCAGTGCCGTTTCCGTTCAGTTATTTCTGGGTCGCGATTTTTCTCGCCGCGGGGATTGCGGCACTGGCGGGACTCTTACTCGGCGCGCCGACCATTCCACTGCGCGGCGATTACCTCGCGATTGTCACGCTCGGCTTTGGCGAAATCGTGCCGGTCGTCTTTCGAAATCTCACCTGCGTCAGCATTCCTTTCTTGAACATGAAATGTGTTGACCTGACTGCGGGGGAAAAGGGCGTCAATCCGATTGCGCTGCCGAGCATTCCTTTCACCGACATTACCTTTACAAAAATTTACCTCGCGCCGTGGTTCTGGGTCGCCATCGGCTTGATGCTCTTTTTGATTTTTTTCAATCAGCGTCTCGAGAAATCGCGGCTCGGTCGCGCGTGGATGGCGATGCGCGAAGATGAAGACGCCGCGGCGGCGATGGGCATCGACGTCGTTCGCACGAAACTGCTCGCGTTCTCGATTGGCGCAAGCTTTTCCGGTTTCGCGGGCGCGTATTACGCGAGTTACATCCAGGGCGTTTTCCCCAGCACCTTTGACTTTAGCTCATCTGTTATCATCTTGTGCGCGGTGATCCTCGGCGGCGTCGGCAATCCATACGGCGCGTTGCTCGGCGGCATCGTGATCGTGACTGTCGATACGATTATCCTACCGACCCTTACCGAGATTATGGGCTCGCAAGGCGCGATCACCGGACTCTCTCCGAACTCATGGCGGTATGGCATCTTTGGACTCGCGCTCATTATTATGATGCTCAAGCGACCGGAAGGACTATTGCCCAACGCGGCGCGTGCGCGCGAATTTCACGAGTCCGCCGAAGACGCGGCTCTGTCTGGGACCATCGCCGCCGAGGAAGAAGTGCGGCGTGAAGGGGGAGCGGGCTAGCGCAGCTCCAAACCGCGAAAATCAAACCAGAGCGACTTCGATCTCGAGGTCGCTCTCTTTTTGTAGCAGAGTCGAGGGCGTTGTACCGTGACAGCAGTTTCGTTTTTAATGCAGTGCAGCTCTCCTGCTGTGAAACTGATTTAACTTGTAATGAATCCGCGCCATCAGACATTCAATCGCACTTTTGTGCCGATCCTCCTCCTGCTGCTCAGTCTCGTCGCCGTCGCGCGAGCTTGTGTTTTTCGTCCTGCTACTACTTTCCCCGGCTCCTATTTCAATCACGGCGCGAATGCGGTTTGGCTGGGCGTCGAATGGCTCGACCAGCCGCACGGCGACGATGAGATCACGCGATTAGCCAATGACCTCGCGCGACGGCAGATCCGCTACGTCTTTGCCTATACGAGCTATTGGAAATCGAACGACCAATTTAATTCAACGTATTCGCACGCGAGTGAATTTGTGCGCGCGCTAAAAAGCGCGCAGCCGGAAATCAAAGTCGAGGCGTGGATCGGACTGCCGCTCAAGCACGCGGGCTCGACGAACGGCAATGTCGATTTAACTGATTCCGCCTCGCGCCAAAAAATTGTGGCGTTCTCGCGTGAGCTGATCGCTCAAAATCGATTTGACGGTATTCATCTGGATGCCGAACCGATTCCCGATGGCGATAGTGGCGTGCTCGCCCTGCTGGACGAATTGCGCGCCGCGCTCGGACCGGCGTCGATACTTTCCATTTCCACCGTACGTTATTGGCTCCTGCCGCTCAACGTGCCAGAACCGCTCCCCAGTCTGTCCGGTTGGAGCGGTCGATATTATCGCGAGGTCGCGCGGCGTGTGAATCAAATCGCGGTGCTCACTTATGACACGGGCTTGACGTCTGCCTGGCTTTATCGAGAATGGACGCGCTTTCAGGTGATTGACATTAGTCGTGCACTGGATAATGCTCGGGCGCTCGATGGCAGCCGCGTCGAATTATTTTTCGGTGTTCCCACCTCGGAAGAAAAAACTTCAACGCACACGCCGAGCGCCGAAAATATCGCGAGCGGACTGCAAGGCGTCGTCGACGGATTGAACGATGCGGATGCGCGCGCCTCCTCGGTGAGCGGCATCGCGATTTATCCGTACTGGGAAACGGATTCGGCGAAATGGGCGACCTACGAATCGCTGTGGCTTGGTCGGTGAGCGGTGGAAATTAAAGCGAAACGGAGCGCGGCAAGAATTTTCAGAAACTGCCTCTTGACAAAAGGAACATTGTTCCTATAATGTATTCTCGTTCGTAAGTACTTTTTCGGACCATAGTAATTCTTCGGGGCGAAGTAATTCTTCGGAGTTGTCCGAAAGTCAAGGAAGATTTAGCAAGCAGCAATTTCTAGTCGATTCTTTTGAGCTCTCGTCGGCTTTCTGCGCTTGCAATCATTCCTTCGGAAGTTGCGCCAAGGCGAAAGTGGATGCCTGGCGCTTTTTTATTTGCACTTATTCATCCATTCCAAATTCTTGATACGAAAGGGGGTGAAACAATGGATAATCGTGTGACCGGTACGGTCAAGTGGTTCAACGCCGCCAAGGGCTATGGTTTTATCGCCCACGATGGGGGCAAGGACGTCTTCGTCCATTATTCCGCGATTCAAGCCGATGGTTACCGCTCGTTGAACGAGGGCGACCAGGTTGAATTTACGATCGAGGACGGCGCCAAGGGACCACAGGCTGTGAACGTAACCAAAGTGGCCTAATCTTATTCCGTCTGGAAAAGCAAGGCACCGACTCCGAGCGGACTCGAGTATTCGAGTCCGCTCATTTTTTTATACCAAGCCGATGCCGCGCGCTCGCCTGTGCCGCGCTGCTGATGCCACGGTTTACTTTTGAGATGAATTGGAAGGTCGTTTTGTTTCTTCCACCAGCGCGCGCATATTCGCCGCCGGTATCATAGGCCAGAGATCGCAGCCGGGCCAGATCGCATCGACACCCGCCTGAAGCGCCTTCGCGACCGCGCGTCGAACGGCAGCTTCATCCCCGTTCGCCAGTGTGCCCACCGGATCGATGTTGCCGAACAAGAGCGCGTTGGCTCCCAAGACTTGCCGCGAATGCGCGAGATCATTCATCTGATCGACGCTGATGGCGTCGGCTCCCGCTTCGGCAAGCAGCCCCATCGCGCGATTGGTATTGCCGCACACGCTCAAGACGCGCGGCATCTCGCCCAGCGCCGACATCAACCGCTGGAGTGGCGGCAAAACAATTTGCTGAAACGCAGTTGGCCCGATCACGCCGGGCGAGCCGCCCATTTCGTGCACCGTAATAAAATCCGCGCCCGCCGCGCGGTACGCCAACGCCACTTGCGCCAGCGCCTCACCGAGCGCGTCGAGCACGCGGCTCACCGCGCGCGGCTCACGCGCCACCTCCACCAGCAAATTATTCAGATCAATCACTTGCATCGCCAGCGTAAGCGGACCCGGTACCCACGCGCCGATTGCAACGTGCTGCCCAACACGCGCTTTCAAAAGATGAATGGCGTGAACGACAACCGCCACGCGCGCGTGCTGCGCGATGTCCTTCGCCTCGAAATAAAATTCTTGCGGTGTTGACGCGAGCGGCGCAGCGATCAGCGGAAACATTGGGTGCGATACATCTTCGCGGAAATCGACTTGTGCGCCCAGCGCCGCGGCTTCGACGCACATATCCGTGGGGACATTCACCGATTCGAAACCGAAAAGCTCAAACGTGGTCGCCGCGGCTGCCGCCATCTTGGCAGCGTCGGTATGAATCTCACTAAAGCACAAACCGAGCGACGCCAAGCCCGGCTCAGTCACACTGGTCAACCCACTAAAGCAAGGGACGCGTGAGGCACGTTCGCGCTTGAGCAATCGGAGGATTTCCTCACGCGAGCTTGGAGTAGAGTTATCGGTCAAACTGGGTTTATCCTACGTGAACGGCACAAATTTTGCGCAAGGTGTTTCGCGCAGCTCATAGAGTTGGTTTGACTACCATCATAAACAAGATCAGGACGACCGGGATCATGTTCGCAATGCCGATTACGGTCGCGCGCTGTGACGCGCTTTTGAATTCGGGCGAATCCGCGCCATTTGCTTCGAGCACAGTGATCTCGCGTCGCAGCGCGGGCGAATAGAAACCAAACCCGAGCACCAGCGCGATCACGTAGAACACGAGCGCGGCGGCAATCCAAAAAGTCGTCAGCGAAAGATTCCCGACAAACACCATCGTCAACCCCGTGAGCAAGAGGAGGAGGTAAGCAGGATTCGCAAAACGATCGTCGAGCAGCTTGATGCCGCGCAGCACGTGATCGAGATGCGCCGGTTCCTTCGCCGCGCGAGCGAGCCAAATGCCATACGACGCATTAAAGCCGACCGCGAGAATCGCGAGCGCGATGTGAATGAATTTGATGAGAGTATAGAGTGACATCACTCACCCCGTCTAAATTGAGAATACTACGCAATGTGCAACTTATTCGCGTTTTCAACTGTCATTTCGAGGAGCGCAGTCTGCGACGAGAAATCTCAGCGTGAGGCGCATCGAGATTTCTCACTTTGTTGGAAATGACAAAAAGAGTTGCACATTAGGTAATACTCTATGCGCGGTGATAGGCGCTGTCAAGCGCGCGTGAATGCAATTCAAAGGCGGAAGATTTAGGTTCCATTTCTTTCAACCGTATAGCATCACAAGACAAACTGCCTTACAAGATGTGCCACGCAATTGGACGTCCTGCGCGACAGGAGGCACGCTGGTAGACGCAATCCGAGTCATTCATCATTACTGTTAATTCCGTCACGCGCTCTTTCGCGCATCGTTAGACTCTATAGTAACGGACTTTTGATTCAGGACGCCGATGCGTCCAAAGGAGGATTCAATGGGGATTATTGCTTGGATCGTGGTAGGGTTGATCGCCGGCTGGTTGGCAGGGCTGGTGATGAAGGGTGGCGGTTACGGCGTGGTGGGCGATATTGTGCTTGGCATCATCGGCGCGGTCGTCGGTGGCTTTCTCGCCGGGCAATTCCTTGGGCTTGACGTCTCTGGGATTAATATTACCAGCATCCTTATCGCCTTCATTGGCGCGGTGATCGTGGTGTTCCTTGCCCGCATGGTCACGGGACGCCGAGCTGTCTAGTAACATTGTACAAGTCAGCAGAAAAAATAAGGAGACACAATGGCAGTCCGAAGTAGAGTAAAAAGCGCGGAGCGGGAAGTCGAGCGCGATGCCGGAGCCGCCGAACGCGGCGTGGAAAATGCCGCAGATAACGCGGAGCGCGGCGCAGAGCGCGCCGGGCGGGGTGTCGAGCGAGCCGG
>JBBSHK010000136.1:0-7430 GCA_038253185.1 Anaerolineae bacterium
AATTTGATCGTGATGCCGGTGCAACCATTGGTCATGGTCTTTGGCGGACTGGCAACGCTGGTACAGGTGCTGGCGAACGCGCTCGCCGCGGTTCCTTTTCTCGGAACCTTGATCGGCGCGTGCGCGCAGGTGCTCGCGTGGGGCGCCTATATCTTTTTGCAATTCACGATTCTGATTGTGGAAGGGACGGCGCAAGTGCCGTTCGGATATTTCGACGTGCAGAGGTTGGACTGGGGTCTCGTCATTATCAGTTACGTCGTCATCTTTGTGGTCACGCGCATTTCGCTCAAGCATCTGACCGGCGTTTTCTTTTCGCGCCCGGCGTGGGCAATTGCGCTCGTTGCCTTGATCAGCATTTTTGTGTGGACGAGCGCGCTTGCCGCGCCCGACCCGCGCACCCACCTGCAATTTATCGCGACCACCGGCGGCGACGCAATTTTTATTCGCACGGCGAACGGCGCGCGCATTTTGATCGACGGCAGCGCCGAGCCGAGCGCGCTGCTCAGTCATATCGGAGCGCAAAGCACATTTCTAGACCAGCGCGTCGATTTGCTCATCGCCACACACAACGACGAGCAGAATCTCGCTTCGCTGAACGCGCTGCTCGAACGCTTCACCGTCGGTCAGGTGCTCGAGCCACCCGCGCCCGAACATCCCGATCCCAGCTTTCAAAAATGGCGCGAGTTGCTCGCGCGAAAAGCCGTGCCCGCCTCGACCGTCAACCTCGGCACCCGTTTGCAAGTGGACGAAGTGAACCTCGAGGTGCTCTATCCCCCTCCCGACAATACCAGCTCGAAGCTGGCGTTGCGCGTCACCGCAGGCTTACACATCTTTCTGCTCGCGCCCGCGCTGGATACGAGCGATCTCGCCGAGTTGCTCAAGACGCCCGACGATCTCTCGGCAGAAGTGGCGGCACTGCCTCGCGAATTCGAGAGAGGCTTCGTCGAACGCGTTTCTGCGCGCAGCGTGGTGCTCTTTGTCGGAAAAAGTTCGCGCGAACAGCCTTCACCTGAAACCTTAAAACTGCTCGAGGGCGTAAAGCTCTGGCGCACCGATGAGCATGGCACGATTGAATTTATTCTCGATGGCGACGAGTTGGAAACGCGTCTGGAAAAATAAGCGCATGCTCATTTGCGCGCGAGGCGGCATGGGGTAGAATAGACAGCGTGAGTCCGGTTGAACTTCAAACGTCCGCGCCGCTCAATGCCATCCCGGAAGACGCGCATTGGTGGTTCGCCACGCGCACCTCGGCAATCAAAGCGTGGTTGAATCAACTCCCACAGCCGCGCGATTTAGAAATCCTCGATGTCGGCTGCGGCGCGGGCAATATGATGCATCACCTGAATTGCTATGGGCGTGTGCGCGGAATCGAAGTGGATGCGCGTCCGGTGAAAATCGCGCAGGCGCGCGGCTACGATGTGCGTCAGGCGGACGCCGCGCGCGGGATTCCATTTCCCGATGCGTCCTTCGATCTCGTGACCGCGCTCGATGTGATCGAGCATGTGGACGACGACGCCGCAATTCTGCGCGAAGCGCGACGCGTGCTGAAACCGGGCGGGTATTTGCTCATCACCACGCCGGCGTTTCAATGGCTCTGGAGTCACAACGACGAACTGAACGCGCACAAGCGTCGCTATACCACGCGCGAATTAAAGCAGCGGCTCGCCCAGGCGAGGCTGCGCGTCCGCCGCGTGTCGTACAATTTCTTTTTTGTGTTTCCGCTCGCGGCAGGGATGATTCTCTTGCGCAACCGTTTGCAAAAACGCGCCGCGTTGCGCTCGCATCACTTTGACGACCAAGCGTATCAGGTGGATATGGAGCCAACGGCGCCGCTGTTGAATTCGCTCCTGCGCGCGGTAGGCGCCGTCGAAGCGACCTTGATTCGCGCCACGAATTTGCCCTTTGGTACTTCGTTAATTGCTTTAGCGGAAAAAGGTTGAACGAATGAAAAGGGCAGAAGAAAACTTGTGACCCAAGTCGTTCTCATAAATACGGGGAGGTAAAAAATGAATGATGCACGATGGCACGAAATGGACTGGGAAGATCATCTCGCCGCGCTGATCAAGGGACTGCGTAGCGAGGCAAAAGATTGGGCAAAGGAATTTCCCACCAAAGAATTTCGCGTGCACACGCGCAATGCCAATCGCGAAATGTTGCTGGCGCTCCGCTCTTTGCTGGATAAGGCGATTGAAAAAATGGAAGAGCAACCGTCTGAACCCAAAGCCAGTCGCATTGTGATCGAATAAAAATTTAGAACCCTCGCGTGTCCCCAGCTGCATCGTCCTGATTTCTCGGACGCACGCGCACCACGCGTTCATCGCGCACTGTCACCAGCCCCGGACGCGCCGCGCGTCCACTCACGCGCCGCACGTTTTTACGCGGGACGACGATGACATCCACGTGCGCTTCGCCGCGCGATTGTGAATAGAACGCGGCGAGCGACGCCGCGAATTCTACCGTACTCTCCGGAACAGGCGCGCCTTTAGTCAGAATCACGACGTGCGCGCCCGCCGCGCCCCGCGCATGCAGCCACAAGTCCTCCGCCGCCGCGCGTTCAAAAGTTACCTGCTCATTCTGCCGCGCATTGCGCCCGACCAACACCTGAAAGCCGTCGGGGGAATCGAACAGACGCGGCGCAGTGAGCGCGGGCGTGTGTGCAGGTTTCCGCGTGGATGAGTCCCTCACCAGTCGCGCCTCGCGAGCTTCGGCAACCACTCCCTCGATGTCAGCGCGCGATTCTGCCGCCCCCAGATCGGCTAGCACCTGATCGGCAAAGGCGAGGTCTGCCTCGACCTCTTCCAATCGCGGCGGGAGTTGCGCCGCGGCAGCTTGAGCGCGACGGTACTCGGCGAAATAGCGCTGCGCGTTTTCCACCGCCCTGAGTTTGGGGTCCAGCTTGATTTCAAACGGCTGCCCTGCGATCATTTCTGCGTTCAAAATTTTCTGCCCGCGCGCGATTTCGGATGAATAGGCGAGGATCAGCTCCCCGCTCGTTTTCAGCCTCTCAATCTGTTCTGCCGAAACCAACTCTCGCTGCAAAGAGCCGCGCTTGCGTTCCAATTTTGCGCGCGCGGCTTGCAATTGATCGCGCAGTGGCGCTTTGACACTCTCGTACGATTCGACTGCGCCAAAAAATTTTTCGAGCGCGCGACTTGTCGAAGAAAATCTTTCAGTACTCGGCAAGTGCGATAGCGCGAACGCGGCGACCGCGCTCGGCTCAGTCCCTTCGTAGGCGAGCGTCGGCTCGGCGGTCGCGTTCCAAATTTCGGCGAGCCGCGCGCGCATCGCTTCTGCGATGCGCGGATCGGCGGTCGCGTCCACGCGACCAGTGACGCGAAACGCCAGCTCGCGCGCAAGTAGCGGACTGGTACCCGCGACATTTTGCACCAATGTTTGCCAGAGCAATTCGCCCGGCGCGAGCATACGCGCGAGGTGATCGGCGGTTAACGAGAGCGGGTCGGCTTTTTCCTGCGGTGGCGGCGGCGCGTATTTTTCTTTGGGCTGCACTGTGCGGACGCGACTCTTCGCCGGCGAAATCCGTTTGACCGCGTCGAGCACCTCGCCTCCGGCGTCGAGTAGAATCAAGTTCGCTTGCCGTCCCATCACTTCGGCGACCAGCGTCGAGATTCCAAACTCGGCGTGATCGAATTCGATCTGGACGATGCGCTCGCGCGGCAGCGTGGACACGTGATTCACAAATGCATTGTTGGTATATTTTCGTAGCAGCAAATAAAAAGGCGTGGGCGCGAGGGTCGCGGCGCGGAGTTTTGTGGAAACGAGGTGAATGCGACTGGCGTTCGGGTCCGCCGACGCGAGCAGATAGTGGCGCGTGTGCTGCGCGTAAATTTCAAAACCCACGCTCACCTCGTCGAGCAAAATTGCCGCTTGCACGCGCCCGCGCGCGATGGTCTCATTCAACTCTGCCGCGATTGCGCGCGCCGTCAGTGCATCAAACATCGTCAAGATTATAGGAGTAAGCTGCCCCCGTCGCAAGTCGCAGTGCTTGATAGCTTGTACGCTGATGCTTCTGTTTCAGTTTTCCACTTTTATTTGACGGATGCTACCTTCTCGGCTAGAATAGCTTTCTGCTCGCGAACGTTTGATTCAACCGCTCGCGCGAAAAATTTGCATTGATCATTCGCTTGGAATTAGAGAGGAATTATTCTTATGGCTGAAGAGGTTCAACTCGAAGTACAACCCCGCACCGTGCGCGGTAAGCAAGTCCGGCAACTGCGGCGCAAGGGTGTGGTGCCGCTCACATTGTACGGCGGACATATTCAAGCCGGTACGTTGCAAGCCGAAGAGCGCGTACTGCGCGCGGTGCTCGCTCGAGCCGGGCACAACCGTTTGATTCGCCTGAGCGATGGTAATGGCGCGCCGCAGATTGTGGTCGCGCGCGAGATTCAGCGTGAGCCGATCAGCGGTCGTTTGCTGCACGTTGATCTGCAAGCGATCTCGATGACCGAAAAGATGACGGTGGATGTCCCGATCATTTTGCGCGGCATCTCGCCCGCCGTCACGCGGAATGAAGGTCTGTTGATTCACGGCTTGGATCAGGTTAGTGTGCGCGTACTGCCCACCGATTTGATTCAAGAAATAGAAGTAGACGTTTCCATTCTGAATGAGCTCGGTCAGGCGATCCACGTCTCCGATCTTAAAGTGAATGACAATGTCGAAATGTTGACCGCTGGTGAAGAAATGGTCGCCAAGATTATTGCGGTCAAGGAAGAAGTCATTCCCGAAGAGGCGCCTGCCGCAACCGCCGAGGTCGAAGTGGTCGGCAAGGGCAAGAAGGAAGAGGAAGGCGAAGGCGAAGCCGAAGCCGGAGACAAAGCGACCGAAGCGAAAAAAGAAGAAAAGAAATAATCCGACCGTTCTTCGACGGCGCATCAAGGCGTGTGACCAGACCGGTGATCCTGATGCCACGCGACGACGAGCAATGACCCTGACTGTGATCGCAAAGGTGGGTGATTGCTCGTCATTATTTCCAACTCTCTTCAAAAATTAATTTGTGTGAGGGAAATCGCGCGGCGCTTTCTGATTTTGGCTCGTTCTCCCGCGCGAATTCGGGTCTTTGGGATGAGTTGCTATAAAATCTCAGCTTTTAAGCTATTCCTTTCCATGAAATGTGATATAATGACTGCCAACCCTATGATTGTTTTTCTCGGCTTCACCACCGGCGTAAGCAGATCGGGACGTTAGGAGCACGGCCCGTGCAAAGCCCATTACTCAGTCCATTCAATTATATATTTGGTCTTTTCTCGCGCGACATCAGTATCGACCTCGGGACGGCGAACACACTGGTGTTGGTGCGCGGTCTTGGCATTACGATCAATGAGCCATCGGTCGTCGCGATAGAGAAACGAACCAAGCGCGTGCTCGCGATTGGCTCTGAAGCCAAGCAGATGGTCGGTCGCACGCCGGCGGATATTGTCGCGATTCGTCCACTGCGCGATGGTGTCATCTCGGACTTTGATGTCACCGAAGCGATGCTGACGCATTTCATTCACCGCGTTCATGATCAAACTTTTTTGCCGGTGCCCCATCGCCCGCGCGTCGTCATCGGAATTCCGAGCGGCGTGACCGAAGTGGAAAAACGCGCGGTGAAAGACGCCGCGCTTTCGGCGGGGGCGCGCGAAGTCCATTTGATCGAAGAGCCGATGGCGGCGGCAATTGGCGCGGGACTGCCGGTGACTGAAGCGGTAGGCAGCATGGTCATCGACATCGGCGGGGGCACGACCGAAATGGCAGTGCTCTCGCTCGGCGGCATCGTCGTCAGTCGTTCGATTCGCGTCGCGGGTGACGAGATGGACGAAGAGATTGTGCGTTACGCGCGCGAAAAGTACAACCTGCTCATCGGCGAGCGCATGGCAGAACAGGCAAAGATTGAAATCGGCTCGGCGAACCCGCTGAGCGGCGAACGCACGATGATTATTCGCGGACGGAATCTGATCACCGGTATGCCGGAATCGGTCGAAGTGTCCTCGGTCGAAATTCGCGAAGCGCTGCTCAGTACGGTCAATCAGATCGTGGATGCGGTCAAGACGACGATTGACGAAACGCCACCCGAATTGGTCGCGGACTTGATGTCGCGCGGAATTGTGCTTGCGGGCGGTGGCGCACAATTGGGCGGACTCGCCGACCGGCTGTCGCGCGAGACCAAGATGCGCGTCTATGTGGCGGATGATCCTCTGACCTGCGTCGTGCGCGGCGCAGGTCAATTCCTCGAAATGCTCGACATCCTTCCTCGCGGTTTTGACAGCAATGGTGGACACGGCGGATACCGCCGCCGCTAAATCTCCGCGTCGTGGAACGTTCTGTCCGCAAGACCCCTTCGCAATCTGGCGAACCGTCAGAACAATATTTTTCTTCGTCTGAATTTGTTTGAAGGTTAATTGATGCTGAGAGTTTTCCGCACTCGTTCCAGCTTGACCTTTTTTCTGGTGGCGCTCGTCGCGCTCGGAATCGTGCTCCGTACTGCCGGGCGTCTGGGTCCGGTCGAGGATGCGGCGAACACGATTCTTGAGCCAGTCCAAAATGTTTTGCTCTCCTTCGCCAATGGTGTCAGTAATTTGTTCGGCGGCTTTCAAGATGTCAACACCTTGCGCGCGCAGGTGAAAGAATTGGAAGCCCAGCTGAATAAACTGACGGTCGACGCGGTGCGCGTGCGCGAGTTGGAGACGGAGAATTCGCAACTGCGCGAACAGCTTGCCTACAAACAAGCCAATCCTGATTTTGCGTTGATCGGCGGCACGATCCTCGAGCGGAATGCGAATCCCGATCTCGCGCGGGTGATCAGCCAAGACCCATCGAACCTCGTCAAATACGTCACGGTCGATCAAGGGCGCGTGGAGGGGGTCAGTGTAGGAATGCCTGCGGCGACTCCGGCGGGACTCGTCGGACGTATTTCGGAAGTCGGCGCGCATTGGTCGCGCATTTTACTGATCACCGATCCGTCGAGTGCAGTGAATGCGGTGATCCAATCCTCGCGCGCCACGGGTGTGGTGCAAGGTCTGCTGGGCGACTCGCGCGATTATTTGGTGATGAAATATTTGCCGCAGGGCGAATCGGTAAAAGTGAACGATCTGGTTTTGACTTCGGGCATCGGCGGACGTTTTCCCAAACGACTGGTGATCGGTCAGGTCGTGCAGGTGAACAAACGCGACACCGACCTGTTTCAAGAGACGTTTATCAAACCGAGCGTTGACTTTAACCGACTGGAATTTTTGCTGATCGTCAAAAATTTTACGCCGACGGATATTACGCAAGAGGCGACCCCGACTCCATCGCCCGCCGCTTCACCCAGTGTGACCCCCGCAAAATCCGCGACGCCGACGAAAAAACCATGAGGTTGGAAGTTAGGCGTTGCAGATAGGCGGTCCTCCGACTTTCAACACCCGACTCCCAACTTCCAACTTCCAACTTTCAAC
>JBBSHK010000137.1:0-7413 GCA_038253185.1 Anaerolineae bacterium
CGCGACCGCGCGCACTTGATAGGTACGCGCGAGGGCATCATTCTCAATCGCCGCGCGCTGCGAGCCGACTCCAAGCGCGCTGCCGGTCGCTTGGGCGGCGCGGGCGAGATTGAAATTAATGCGTTCCGCCTCCGCCGCGCCTCCGGTCATTGAAGAAATAAGCAGCGGCGCGCGTAATTTTTTTTCTAAAAAATCGAGCGACAGGTCAATTTCGTCGAGTGCGATTTCGGGCAGTGCCTGGTGCACAAAGCGATATTGCTCCAAGCCATTGGTCAATTCCGAGAACTGTACGTCCTCTTCGAGGTTGATGCGAAGGTGTTCGAGTTTGCGGTCGCGCGTGCGGTCTTCCGACATGGGAGAGAGATTATACCATATCGCGCAACTCGGCTTGAGCGATGGTGTTTATTTCCTTGCAGCCGCGCGTGACCGCCGAGCAGAATGGTTTGCGCTGGCAATGGCGCACGCTCAGCCGAGAGGGTTGACGCATTCTTCGTTTCTGAATATACTGTCCGCGCGAGCGCCTTAAATCCTGAAGGGGGTGAGATCGTGTCCGAAAATAGCACATACGAACAAGTCAAAGCGATTATTGTCGATAAGCTGGGTGTGGACGAGAACCGCGTGACGCCGACCGCGCGCTTCCGCGAAGATTTGGAAGCCGATTCGCTGGATCTCGTCGAGCTGATTATGGAGTTTGAAGAAAAATTCGGCGGAGAGATTTCTGACGAGGAAGCACAACGAATTACGACGGTGGGCGAAGCCGTCAGTTATCTCGACAGTCACAAGGTTCAATAGTTGTTTCCGCTCGCGCCGCGGCATTTGTTTACGAACTCTGGCGCATGATTAATCTAGCCTCGAAAGTTATCGGGGCTATTTTGATTTACGGGCTGATTGCTGTATTCTGTGAAGATGAGCAATAAACGATGACGAGTAGTTGGGCTCCGTGGCTGGCAGCGATCCTGGCGCTTGCGTTTCTGTATCTCATCCGCGTCATTCTGCCGCCGTTCATCATCGCGGCGATTCTGGCGTATGTGCTGGTGCCCGGCGTCGACGCACTCGCCGCGCGTTTCCGCGTGCGCCGCTTTATCATCGTCGCCGCGCTCTACGGCATTTTGCTTATGAGCTTGGGTGCGCTGTTCTGGTCACTGCGCCCGACGATTGCGGCAGAGATTGGCGGCTTGCGAACGGACAGCGTGGAGGTCGTGCATCGCGCGCTGGTCCAACTCACCGGCAGCGAGGACATCTCGCTCGGCACCACGACGGTGCACGCTGGGTTCTTGGCAAAGACGATTGTGGAACAGGTGCAGCAGACTTTCAACAGTCCAACCTCCGCGATCCAGTTCGCGTCGGCTTTGTTCCAGCGCGTCGGCGAATTTGTTCTCACCTTCATCGTTCTATTTTATCTGCTGCTGGATTGGGAAAAACTGGTGACCTTTGCGTTTCGCTTTGTCCCAGTGAATGATCGCCGGCGCGCGAGCGAAATTGCGCGCTCGATTCACGATATTCTCGGTCGGTACTTGCGCGGACAATTAATCCTGATCGGATTCATGTCGGCGCTTACGTGGGTCTTTTTGCAATTCGTTTTTCATGTGCCCTTTTCATTGATCATCGCGGTTGCCACCGGTTTTCTCGAAGTGATTCCACTGGTCGGTCCGGTCGTCGCCGCGGGCATCGCCGCCATCGCCGGGCTATCGGTCGGCGGCACGAGCCTTGCCATCGCCATCGTCATCTTTTACACGATCCTGCGTCAGGTCGAAGACCAACTGATCGCGCCCAATATTCTCGGTCGAGCCGTTGATGTGCACCCGCTCGCCGCGATCTTTGCCGTGATCGCGGGTGGAATTCTCGCCGGTCCACTCGGGCTGGTGCTGGGCGTGCCTGCCGCCGCCGCCGTCAAAGTGATTCTCGACGCGATGCAGCCGCCGGTGCACCCGGAGATATTACAAGTTGCGACGGCAGCAAAGGAAAAAGAGTAATGGACGCGCGGGGCGTACAACGGCTGCTCGAAAAAGTTTACGCTCTTGCCGACACCGCGACGACCGTGGGCGCGAAAAGCGCGGCGGGGCTGCTGCGCGACGCGCGCTTGTCGGGAGGGCTGAAGGAAAAATTGACGCCGTTGTATCAAGAGGAATCGCTGCGTCGCGCGTTGCTGCACTCGTCGCTGGGTCTGGCACTCTGTCGCGCAATTGAACCCGAACTGGACGATGCGGCAGCTCACGCGCAGATGGAATTTTTCCGCGTGCGCCTGCAAGCGTTGTACGAAAATGCGCGCGCGGATCTGACGCGGGATTTTGCCGAATCCAAAGCATTGGACGTGGTCGAGTCGTCACCAGCGATTCGTTAATGCCTTATGTTGAACCCGGATCCGCTCTGGTACAAAGACGTCGTGCTCTACCAAATCTATGTCCGAGCTTTTTGTGACAGCAACGGCGATGGGGTCGGCGATTTTGCGGGCTTGACCAGCAAGCTCGATTACATTGAATCACTCGGCGTCAACTGTGTCTGGTTGATGCCATTTTATCCCTCGCCGCTGGTCGATGATGGTTACGACATTTCTGATTATTACGACATCCATCCTGACCTCGGCACACTCGAGGATGCACGCGCGTTCATTGACGCCGCGCACGCGCGCGGCATTCGCGTCATCTCTGACCTTGTTCTAAATCACACCTCCGATCAGCACCGTTGGTTCGTTGAATCGCGTTCATCGCGTGAATCACCCCTGCGCGATTTTTATGTGTGGAGCGACACCGACCAAAAATATCTGGACGCCCGAATTATTTTTACCGACACGGAAACCTCCAACTGGGCGTTCGATCCGCACACGCATCAATTTTACTTTCACCGCTTTTATTCGCAGCAGCCGGACTTGAACTATGATAACCCGCGCGTGCAGCAAGCGATGTTCGACGTCGCGCGCTTTTGGCTGGACCTGGGGCTGGACGGATTTCGCTGTGACGCGGTGGCGTACTTGTTCGAGCGCGAAGGTACGCCTTGCGAAAACCTGCCGGAGACGCACGCCTTTCTGGCGCGCTTGCGCAAGTTCGTCGACGAAAATTATCCCGGTCGCATTTTGTTAGCGGAGCTGAATGAGCCGCCTGAGCAGATGAGCATCTACTTGCGCGACGAGTTTCATATGGCGTTTCATTTTCCACTGATGCCGCGCATTTTTCAGGCGCTCAAGGAAGCCTCGCGCGAGCCGATTGTCCGCACGATGGAGGCGATGGCGCCGATCCCCGAAATCGCGCAGTGGTGCACTTTTCTCCGCAACCACGACGAAATGACCCTCAAGCTGCTATCGCCGCAGGAACGCGCACAGATGTGGGACTATTACGCGCCGGACACGCGTATGCGATTCTCGATGGGCATTCGCCGCCGCCTCGCGCCGCTGCTCGGTAATGATTACAACCGGCTGCTCGTCGCGAACTCGCTACTCTTTACCCTCACCGGCTCGCCGATTATTTATTATGGCGATGAGATTGGGATGGGCGACGACATCCGGCTCAAGGACCGCGACGGGGTGCGCACGCCGATGCAGTGGAACGACCAGCCGAACGGCGGCTTTTCAAGCGCGCGTGAGCTGTACGATCCGGTAATCGACGACGACACCTATGGTTATCGGCGCGTCAATGTCGCGAGCCAGCAGCAAGAGCCGGGTTCGCTGCTCAACGCGATGCGACAACTGGTCGCCCTGCGAAAAAAATATCGCGCCTTTGGTCGCGGCGCGACACAATTTGTCGAGGTCGGCAACGCGCGTGTCCTCGCGTACGAGCGCGCGTGGAACGATGAAAAAATCCTGGTGATCAATAATCTTGCCGACAGCCCACAACCGATTCATCTTGCGAAATACAACTCGCACGCGGGCTGGGACGTTCTGAATCTGCGCGAGTTTAATTTTCCGCCGCGCGCCCAACTCGAGCCGTACGAATTTCTCTGGCTGCTGTTGAGCGCTTGATGTAATAGATGCTTCTCTTGCTCTGAACAAAAAATTCCGCCATCGGCGGAATTTTTCTTTGCTAAAATTGCGAGAGCTTATTGCGCCGGAGCGGTCCAGTCCGAGCCGACAATGATGCGAAAATCAGCGCCGCTGTTGTCGGGCACAGCCTTTTGCAATTTGGCATTCGGAAAAGATTTGGTCAGCGCGTCCAGAGTAATGGGTTTATCTCCGGCGTAGACGATCAGCGTTTGCTTGTAATCGAGTCGGTCCGCGTTGCTGGAGGAAGAAACATTCAACCCGCGCGCTTTGAGATAATTCGCCGCGCGTTCGGCATAGCCCGCCTTAGGCGTACCGTTGAGCACGGCGATGCGCGCGTTTTCTTGTTTCAGCGCTGACTCGGCACTCACGACCAACTGATTGGGCGCAAATATTTCTGCGACCG
Source organism: Anaerolineae bacterium (assembly GCA_038253185.1). Taxonomy (GTDB): domain Bacteria; phylum Chloroflexota; class Anaerolineae; order UBA4142; family SHND01; genus JBBSHK01. The sequence continues at coordinate 4,377 of JBBSHK010000137.1, forward strand.
CCGCGGCGATCTTGTCGCGTCGGGGCCACAGGACGTCCGCTCCGTTGTACATCACCTCGTCGGTCATCGTCTGGTCGATGGCGCGCGTTTTGATATTATCCTTTCGGATTTGGGCGGAGGCGGGCACCAATGTCAAAATATCCGAAACGCTGAGGTCGGACTGTACTGTATCTTTGAATTGGGCGTAGAGCTGCGGCAGCTTGGTGAGGGCATCGATCTTGAGCGCCTTGTCGCGGATCGCCAGAATGATTTGGATCTGGCGGCGCGAACGATCAAAGTCATTGGTCGAGTGGCGCGTGCGCGCGTACATCAGCGCGAGTTCGCCGTTCATATGTAGGTGTCCGGCGGGAATATGAATCGACCGCGTGCCATAATTTTCGGTCGGATATTCATTGTCGTCAATCGGCTGCGCGACGTCGACGTCGATCCCGCCGAGCGTGTCGACGATTTTGCGAAAACCGCCGAAATCGATCAGCACATAAAAGTGAATGGGTATGCCGAAATTATATTCCACCGTTTTCTTGGCAAGCGCCGGACCGCCGCCGGGATATTTGTACGACTCGCCAAAAAAGTTGGCGGTGTTGATGCGGTTCTCGCCGACCCCCGTCAAAGGAATCGGCACATACAGATCGCGCGGAATTGAAAGCATCCCTGCCGTCTTAGTTTTGGGATCGAGGGTTGCCACAATCATTGTGTCCGTGCGGAAAGGTCCGGTCTCGCCCTCGCGCTTGTCAATCCCGAGGAGCAATACGTTGACGCGTTCACCGGCGGCGATGTTCGGCATCACCGGAGCCACCGGCGCAACTATTGCCTGCTGCGGTGCGCTGCCGCTATAGACCACGCCGCCGTAACTCGGCAGGTTTGCTTTCGCGGCGTATTCGCGCACGGTGTCAAAAAAATAATAGCCCGCGACCAGACCACCGCACACAAAGAGCGGAAACAGGATGACGAGCAGGGGAATGAGGATAAAGCGAGCCAAGCGGCTTGGGCGGCGCGGTACGACTTGAGTGGTCAAGAAAAAGTCCTTGTCTAAATTCGAATCTGCGCGATCACCTTAAAGACGTTTGCCGCGCCTGAATTGTTTCACTATCAGCTAGGCGGACGCATTTTAACGACGAAGTGAGATGCTGTCAAAGGCGCCCGCGTGTTCTCGGTGGCAGTGTCAAACTGTGCTAGAATGACGCGGGTATGGTGAACCTGTACGCGTTATCACCCGTGCTGGTCCCGTTGGCAGCGGGGTTGCTGCTTTTTTCATCCCAGGTCGCCCGTCGGTATCGGCTGTGGCAAGCGTTGGTGCTTCTTGCGCTGCTGACGACCTTGGTCCTCGTGTACTACAATGTGCGCGAACTCACTGCGCCTTCGGTGCTGTTCTTCTCCCCCGCGCCGGACGAAAACTTTGACCTGACATTTCGCATCGATCCCACAACCGCGTTCTTTTCAACCATCGTGATTGCCGCAGTGCTCGCGCGCTTGTTGATTGAAAACCTGCGCGAAGACGTTCGCGTTGCGCGAGGGGCATTGTTCGCGATTGCGGGCGCGGTGGCATTCTTTTCGGCAGCGAATTGGACGACGCTCACGGCGGCGTGGCTGCTGGCGGACCTCGGGCTTTTGCTGTGGCGGCTCGATACCCCGCGTGCGCCGGAGGAGGAGGAAGCAATTCCCTGGCGCGCCTTGGCGGTCAGCCAAGTAGGCGCGATTGTTTTTTTGATTGCCGGTACGATTGCGCTGAACGGTGGCTCATCGCTGGCTTTCGATGCGGCAGCCTTGGGCGGACTGGCGGCGTCGCTCGTTTTGCTCGCGGCGTGGATGCGGAGCGGCTTGTATCCGTTTCATTTCGGGCTGTCGGGAGACGCTTTGACAGAACACGGCGAGCGGCTGCGCGGATTCGCGATCCCCAGCTTGCTCGGATTTTATTTGCTTGTGCGGGTGCTGCTGCTGATTCAACGCGCGGTCGCGTATCCGGACGTATTGGACGCGCTCGCTCTGATCGGCGTGGGGGCGACTGCGCTGCTGGTGGTGACGGAAAAACGAACCGGACGCGAATTGGCGTGGGCGACACGCGCAGTTGGAGCGCCTGCCTTTTTGTTGCCCTTCGTCGCGGTTCGCGCGGCTCATCCGGCCATCGCAGTCTGGTTGGGCTTGGGGTTGTTTAATTTTTCGGTGCTCGCGACCGGCGCGACGCTCTTGCGCGCGTACACGCCGCGCCAACCCTGGACACAGGTGTTGTGGGTCAGCGCGATTTTTGCCGCAGCCGGTTTTCCACTCACGCCTGGCTTTCTCGGTCGCATCGGTCTGTACGCGGCGGCGCTGCGCTCCGGGCAGGGTTTGCTCGTGTTGGCGGTCGCCGCTGCAACCACGCTCGTCCTCATCATTCTATGGCGCGCATTGTTGGACGCTCACGGCAGCGAGTTGCGCGCGCCGCGCCCTCTTGAGTATCTCGGAATCGCGCTAATGATCTTGCCGATGCTCGCCGAAGGTCTTGCGCCGTTTGTGATCGCGGCATTGTTCGGTCGCGCGGTCGAGGATGCCAGCGCGTTTGCTTACGACGCGATTGTTAATCCCCCGAATATTTTCTTGGCCGCGATGTTGCTGGCGGCTGTTCTCTTGCCCGTGCCCATGGCGTTCGTACTCGCGCGCAATTGGTTCGTGTTGCGCGCGCGGCTCCGAATTGTGCCGAGTGGGACCGGTGCTGCGCTCGAGCTTTCGGGTGTGGCACGCGTGGCAGCGCGCGCAGGTGAACAGGTTGGTATCCTCGTGCGTCAAGCGTTTTATCTCATCGAGCAGCATCCGATCGGTTGGCTGCTCTTTGCCGCGATTTGGCTGGCGCTCCTGATTTTCAATACGCGCGGCAGCTAGAATCTTGCGCGCGTTCTTCTCAACCATGTGCCCGCGCAATTTAATTTCCCAAACATTCCGGTGAATGGGGAACGATTGCTGCGCCGCGCACGTCCTCTAATTGGAAAGCACTATGCGCGCCTCTCGATTATTCCTCCTAATATTATTTTTCGCGAGCTCCTTGGTCGCTTGCAGCGGCGCG
>JBBSHK010000138.1:0-7396 GCA_038253185.1 Anaerolineae bacterium
AAAAGACTTTGGGTTCGCGCACGATCGCGCGTCCGACCGCCACACGTTGTCGCTGCCCGCCGGAGAGTTGCTTGGGCTTGCGGTCGAGCAGGTGACCGATGCCGAGCAGGTCCGCCGCTTCCTTGACGCGCTTGTCAATATCGGACTTGCTCATCTTGCGAAGCTTGAGTCCGAACGCCATATTGTCATAGACGCTCATATGCGGATACAACGCGTAGGACTGAAAGACCATCGCGATGTCGCGGTCTTTCGGCGCGACATCGTTCACCACGCGCTCTCCGATGCTGATCGTACCCGCCGAAATATCCTCCAGTCCTGCGAGCAAACGCAGCGCGGTCGTTTTCCCGCAACCGGACGGACCGACGAGGACGAGAAATTCCTTATCCTTGATGTCGAGGTTGAGATCGTTGACTGCCTTGACGCCGCCCGCAAATTCTTTCGTAACGTGATCGTACCGTACACCTGCCATTTGGATCCTCCTTCGGAAGAAAACGTGGCTCCCGACCCAGTGGATGTGAAAATTTTATAATGCACGCGCGCGTTTGTCAAGGGCACATTTCAAGATTGACCGCACGCCAGCCCTCTGCCAAGTATAACGTGATTGTTCGATATACAAAACTGCATAGAATACAACGCGTGGTCTCGCTTTCGGTGATAGACTTTTGCCGCTGGAGTTGGTCGTGCAAGTGCGCCCGTTGCTCTTGATTGGTTTGCTTGCAATCGTTCTGCTGGGTTGCGAGGGAGCAATCACGCCGACCGAAATTCCGGCGGTGCCGCTCCCCCCCGCTGCTGCCTTTGCGATGCCGACGATCCAGACCTCGGCGCAACAAAGAGTGCCGCCGCAAATTATTGGTGGCGCACCTGCGCTGCCAACTCAAATACCCACAATTCTACCAAAAAATTCATCGCCCGCTTTAACGCCAAGCCCAGCCGCGAGCGTCACTCCTGTGATCGTACGCGCGCCTTCACACGATCTCGCCGCGTTGAACGAATATCAACGCGGCATTGCCTACACCGCGCTGGACAGCGGCGACTATCAGACGGCGCGCTCGGATCGCTCCCTCGATCTGCTGTTTGCCGATGGCGCGAATTATATCAGTCTCCTGGTCACGTGGTACCAGCGTGACTGGCGCTCGAAGGACATTCGCCGCGCGACCAACACCCCGTCCGATGCAGACCTCGCTCACGTCATCAACTACGCGCACGCGCATCGAGTGCACGTTCTGCTCAAGCCGCAAGTTGACTTGACCGACGATCCCGATCACTGGCGCGGTGAGATCAACTTTTCGACCGAAGCGGAATGGGAAGCGTGGTTCAAATCCTATCGTGAATTTATTCTGTACTATGCGCGCTTGGCGCAAAAAAATGGCGTCGAAGAATATGCGGTCGGCACCGAACTCGTCTCCGCGTCGACGCATACCGCCGCGTGGCGCGAAATGATTCGCGCGGTGCGTGGTGAGTACACCGGATTATTGACATACGCGGCGAATCACAGCGGCGAAGAATTGCGCGTGGAATTTTGGGATGATCTGGATTTTATCGGCGTGAACAATTTTTATCATCTGACCAATTTTCGCGATCCGACGATCGAGCAATTGTTGATAGGCTGGCAGGCGCCGCTTCAGCAGCTCACTCGCCTGCATGAGCGTTACCCGAACCAACCAATAATTTTTACTGAGGTCGGCTATCCAAGTCTCGACCGCGCGAATGTCTGGCCCTGGAATTGGTATCGCAGCGGCGGGGTGGACGTTGGGGAGCAAGCTGACTTGTACGAGGCGCTCTTCCGCACGTGGTGGAAAAGACCAGAGCTTCCGTGGTTCCGCGGACTCTTTGTGTGGGATTGGCTGGCGGACCCGGATCAAGGTGGACTTGGCGACTCGGATTATACGCCGCACAACAAGCCCGCAGAAAAAATTCTCAAAGCGTACTTTAGCGATTCACCCGCAGCGGGAACACACAACGAACCGAAAAAGCGACGCGGCGGATCAGAGTTGCCATAAAAGAGCACGGCGGTGAACAAAATTCGCCGCCGTGCTTTTATTAATCTTGCCGATTAGCCTCCGAGGAAACTCTTGACGAGATCGCGACAGCCTCCGCCGGCTGGGGCAGGTTGTGGAGTCGGCTTGGGTTCGGGCTGGGGCTCCGGCTGAGGCTCAGGTTGAGGAGCGGGCAACGGCTCGGGTTGCGGCTGGGGCTGCGGGTGAGGTAATGGTTGCGGGGCGTGAACGGATTCGTACGCTGCGAAAACTTGCGCGCGACCTTTGCCTTGCGTATTCGCGGCAAGCTCAAGATCCAGTGCCGTGTTCATCAACGCGTCTTTCACTTGCTGCGGTGTGAGCGCGTTGTTCGCCTGAAGCAAAAGCGCGCAGGTGCCGGTTGCGTGCGGTGTCGCCATCGAGGTCCCCGAGGCGGTGGTATAAAAATCGTCAATGGGATCGCCCATCGCGGTGCCTCGCGCGCGGCACGAGTGAATGCTAGAACCTGGGAAACACATATCGGGCTTGACGCGATTATCGCTCGCCGGTCCGCGCGAAGAATAATTCGCGAGGTCATCTTGCTTGTCGGTCGCGCCAATCGTGATGGCTTTCTTTGAGCAACCGGGTGAGCCGAGTGTATTCGCGCCCGGTCCTGAATTCCCCGCGGCGACGCAAACGATGATGCCCAGATCCGTCGCGTTGTCGCAGGCAACCGACAGCGCATCCGTGCCGTCGCAGTCCGCGCCGCCGCCGAGCGAAAGATTGACGACCTGCGCGTGTTGCTCCGCCACAAATTCGAGTCCCGCGATTACATCGCTCATAAATCCCGAACCATCGCCTTTCAAAACTTTGGCGATGATGAAAATACATTCCGGCGCGACGCCGCGAAACTTGCCGCCGCTCCGCGCGCCCGAGCCGCCGACAATCCCCGCTACGTGGGTGCCGTGTCCGTTATTGTCGCGGTCACTCTCGGCGGTGAAATCGCGCGTCACGGCAATACGGCTGGCGAAATCGGGGTGGTCAGGATCAATCCCGGTGTCGACGATGCCGACGCGAATGCCGGCGCCTTTGAATCCCGCCTCCCATACCTTCGGCGCTTGAATCAGCGGCACCGAAAGGTCAAGCATCGTGTGCACCGGTTCATCCAGCCAGATGATTTCTACATCCGGGCGCGTCGCCAGCACCCGGATCGCAGAAGGCGTCGCGCGCATCGCGGAACCGGTAAAGAGGCGGTTGAATTGATGGCGCATCGCGGTGACGCCGCCAACAGCTGCTGCCGCCGCGACCGTTTCGGCAAAGGGCTTGTGTTTGACGATGATGCGAATCTCGGGCTGCGCGCCCGCTTCCGACGCGGTCACTCCCGGTGTGCGCAGCAGTTCGGCAAGGGTTGGATGAATTTTCGGCGTAGTGGACATTAAGGCTCCAGGGTTAGTTGTGAGTTGTTAGTTGTCGGTGTTGGGGTTTCATCAAGAACGAATAACGAACAACGAATAACCAATAACTAGGCAGTGTGAACTTGCGAATCCTCTTCGACGTGCGTGATCCAATCTTCATGCGCGAGTTCTTGGACGCTGGACCCGGGCGCGGTGATCGCGAATCCTTTGATCAGCATCAGCTTGCGACGAATGTGAAAACCACTCGCTTTCAATTTTCCCTCGCACACATCCATATCGCCATTCACCCGTACGATTACCTTTCGTTCCCTCTCAGGATCATTTTCAATTTTATGTTTCAAACTTGGAGAAAAATGCGACATTGTTGTTTCCTCGCGCGCGACCTATGGCGAAAATATCTTAACACAGATGCAAAGCTGAATCAATCAGCGAGTTTATATCGACCGACTGACCGATTTTTCCGCGCGCTGCGTTACGCGTTTGACATCTGCCTCGTTGTATATCCCACTAATTACACCGCGATTCAATGGTGTGTACAAAATCTAGTCTAACTCTTTTCCGCGTGGCTGGACTAGACCTATCCTTTCGTACAGCCTTCAAGAGTCGCAAATAAAAAAAGGAGCCTCCGATGATTAACCGACGAATTATTTTTGCATATCTCGCCGTTATGGCACTGGTGTGGGCGGGGATCGCCACGACCACGGTCTCAGCCAAGGACGCCAGCATCACGGTCGCCGCGGGCGACACCGCGCGAATCCCGCTCCGATTGTGGTGCACTGAATTTGGGAAACCATTCCCGAAAGCGGTGAGCGGTCCAACCGGGCGCGCACCCGATCCTGTCGTCAAGGCACTCTTGGCGGCTGAGGCAAAGGGCACCACGCAATCCGATCCCTTCGAAACTCAACTCGCGATTTGGAAAGCGGCGGACGGAACATTCCATGATACTCCGAGCGAAGGACATGCGGTCGCGCAGCAACTCATCACCGATTCGCAGACGATGACGATTTCCTCTGCGCCGGCTTCGAGTATGCTCGAAACGATTATGGCACAGAACACGCTCTCGGTAACGGTTGAGAATCTCACACCCGTCAATGATACCGCACATTTCTCCGGGAATCCCTACAGCGGGAAAGCTGACCTCGTCGTCAAGAACACGTCCAGCCAATCGGTGACGTTCACATTTGTCGATGGCGCGCTTTTCAAACCGGCGAGCAATAGCGATCAAATTTTGATTGCCGAGCCGCTCGCTCTGCAACAAGGCACAGGCACACCCGCCGCGACGGGAACCGGCGTTGCGACCGGGACGAGTGTTGCAACAGGAACGACTGCCGCGACTTCAGCGCCCGCGACGGCGGCGGCGACGAGCACTACCGCTGCGACGAACACTGCCGCGCCGACGAACACCGTCGCGCCGACCAACACTACTGCACCTACCAATACCGTCGCGCCGACGATGACGAACACGCCCGCGCCGACCAATACATCCGCGCCGACGCCGGCGCCGCAAACTGCTCCGACCACCGGCGGTAATCCAGGCGACGCGTCATTCTTCATTTTGTTCGCCGTTGGGTTGCTCTTCGTTTCGAGTGGAGTGCTTGTCCTCTCACGCAGGAACATCAAGCGCTAGTCTTTGCTCTGTTAGATGAATGAACCGGCAGATAGAGTTGTCGGTTCATTCACTCTGAAAACCGGTGAGTCTTCTCGGCGCGTCACAATTTTCATGCAGCGACTGGCGCGCCCATATTAATCGATTGCGCGAAGTTTAATTCGCCAATAAAAGGAGTTGTTCAATGGAACGAGTAATCAACGATATCGGCACTTCGATCGCGCTCTATGCGCCAAAGGTGCTGGCGGCACTGGTCTTGATCATTGTCGCGTGGCTCGTGGCGACGATCGTGAAAGCCATCGTCGTGCGGGTCTTGACCGCCGCGCGTATCGATGAGCGTTTCGGCAAACACCTGAGCTCGACAGGTCAGCCGACGACGCTCGCGAAAACGGTGGGCGACATACTGTTCTGGCTGATTATCCTGTTTTTCCTGCCGTCCATTTTGGGCGCGCTGGAATTTCCGGGACTGTTGGCTCCGGTGCAAAATATGATCGGCGGCGCGCTGGCGTTCCTTCCGAATATTTTTGCCGCGGTGATCATCTTTGTCATCGGCTGGTTGGTCGCGCGGATCGTGCAGCGCGTGGTGACCGGACTGTTGGAAGCAGTTGGCTTGGATCGGCTGGGCGAGCGCGTCGGTATCTCGCAAGCACTTGGCTCGCAGAAACTTTCCGGGCTCGTCGGTCTGGTCATTTACTTTTTGATCCTGATTCCAGTGCTCGTCGCGGCTTTGAACGCGCTGCAGTTGGATGCGATCACGCGCCCTGCCAGCGCGATGCTCAATTCGATCCTGCTGGAAATTCCAAATATCTTCGCCGCGTTCTTGACTCTCGCGATTGCGTACGTCGTGGGACGCGTGGTTGCCGGCTTGATCAGCTCGCTACTCGCGGCATTCGGCTTTGATTCGATTCTCGCGCGCTTGGGCTTGGGCAAACTCGCCTCGGCGGCAGCACAAGCCACACCCGCATCATCGACGCGCCCAACACCGCCCACGACTCCCCCATCGAGTGAGAGACCGCAGTCGGGCGGAGTGCGCGGTATGGCGGCTGAAGCTGGACGCGAAGCGCGCGGCATGGCATCCGAGGTTGTCGGTGGCGGACCGCTCGCCGCGGCGCGCAGTAGTGCCCCGCGCTCTCCCTCACAAGTCGTCGGCTCGTTGGTGTTGGTCGCGATTATGCTCTTTGCCAGCATCGAGGCGCTGCGGACCTTGGGCTTTACAGAACTCGCAACACTCGTCTCGCAGTTCACTGTGCTCGCGGGTCAAATCGTGCTCGGGCTGATCATCTTTGCGCTGGGGCTGTGGCTGGCAAATCTGGCTGCGACCGTTATCGAGCAAGAAAGCACCTCAGCCAACGCTGAATTGCTCGCGCTGGTGGCGCGTGTCGCGATTCTCGTGCTCGCAGGCGCAATGGCTTTGCGACAGATGGGTCTCGCCAACGAAATCGTCACGACGGCGTTTACGCTGCTGCTCGGCGCGATTGCGGTCGCGGTGGCGGTAGCGTTCGGTCTGGGCGGACGCGACACCGCCGCAGAATTACTGGAGAAATGGCGCGGTTCTGTGGAAGCCAAATCCAAGACACAACAGTAATTGTACGGAGCGATGTTCGAAAGCATTCGTGCGGGTGTCATATTGACGCGATACACAATTAGTTTGAAGCTGGAACTGGGTGAGCAGTAGGTTCTGCCCGTTTCAGAATATGAACAAGCAACGGGCCCAGCAAGCCGGTGCTGCGCCCGTTACGCTTTTTAATGACGGACCGGCAAATTTGTTCAGGAGGTAAATGTGGCGACACAAAATCGTTCCACAGTAGTTGGAGTGTTTGAGAACCGCGAGCAAGCAGAGTGCGGTATGGACGGTCTCAAGCGCGCAGGATTTAAAGACGAACACCTCGGTGTTGCGGCACGCGACACCGCAACCACAACAACCGAAGGGACCGTACATCATCACGGCGGCGGTGGACTCGTTGGCGGCGCGATTGGTGGAGGACTCCTCGGCGGAATCTTGGGTGCGCTTGCCGCGCTCTTGATCCCCGGCGTAGGTCCTGTCCTCGCCGGTGGCATTCTCGCCTCGGCGCTCGGTGGCGCGGCAATTGGCGCAACGGCAGGCGGGTTGCTCGGCGCATTGACTGACTTGGGCATTCCTGAAGAAGAAGCCCAGTACTATGATCGCGAATTTCAGGCAGGGCGCATCATCGTGACTGCAAAAGCCGACGGTCGCTTCGAAGAGGCGCAAAAAATTCTCCGCGACTGCGGAGCGTACGATGTGAACTCGCGCCCCGAGGGTTCGATGACAGACACAGGCACGGGTGAAACCGTTCGTCTGAAAGAGGAGCGACTGACTGCGACCAAGACACCGGTTCAGACCGGCGAGGTTGGGATTCGCAAAGAAGTAAAAACCGAAACAAAAACGATGCAAGTTCCAT
>JBBSHK010000139.1:0-7394 GCA_038253185.1 Anaerolineae bacterium
AAGTAATTTCACTCTCACCAATGACGTCGGGCCGTGTTCATCCGACGGTCTCATCATTGGGGCTGACAACATTACGCTTGACCTCGACGGGCACCGCGTATTTGGCGTCCCTACGAGCGGAGAAGGTGTTGGCATTCGCCTCGTGGGCAGGACGGGCGTGGTGGTCATGAATGGAATCGTGAGTAATTTTGATGCTGGCGTAGCGATCGAGCGCGGCAGCGCCAACACGGTGACGATGGTCACGGCAAAGGACAATATTGGCTCGCCCGAGGGTAACTTTGGCGATGGCATTGCGGTTTTTGAATCGCCTAACAACGTCATTCATGCCAACACAGTCACAGGTAACGGACCATTCAGTGGCATCTCGCTTGTTGGTATCGCCTCGAGTGGCAACTACATCAAATATAATACCGTTCTGAGCAACGCGGTCGCTTACACGACGCAGGGGGTGAAGATTCAACAAACTGATGGCATTCGACTGGAACCCTTAACCAGCAAGAATTCCGTGGTGGGTAACAAAGTTTAACACAACGGATTGGACGGAATCGCTGTGTTTGCCCGATCGACCGACAACTTGGTTTCGGGCAATATCGTCTCGAGCAACGGTTTCCACAAGGCAAGTAACCGCCGGGGAGATGGCATTCGTGTTTTTCGCTACGCAGACCGCAATACAGTAAAAGACAATCAGGTCTTTGAGAATGCGGCAAACGGAATCCGCGTCGATTCGCAAAACAATATGATAATTTCGAATCGGACCCGCGATAACGCGACGGGTGTGCGACCGGGTGATGCCGCGGCATTCGACCTATATGATACGAACACCGCTCCTGCGTGCGATGCGAACGTCTGGTCGCACAACACATATGAAACCGCGTTCCCAAAGTGCACGACCGAGTTATGAGCCATGCGCAAGCTGTTCTTTCCTCTGTTCAATTCGGCCTCACTTCGCGTGCGATCTGTGGACACCGGTATGAGGCGAGCAGAATTACAGACGCGACGCAGTCCGTACCAACCTAGTGTCTGAGAGAGTGTTTTGAAATTCATTCCGCAGGTTGAAACCTGCTGGCAAGGGAACAGGCTAAAGCCTAAAACCCAAACGTTTTAACCTTTTCGCTTGCCATTCGACTTTAGTCGAAGGATTTTCAAAACACTTTCTGAGATATAGCAACCGTGGATCGTTCCAACACTTTCAAATTCAGCACGATCATCTTGTTACTGCTCGGGCTTATCGTGCCATTGTGGCCCATAAGTCTTCCAGTGTTTTGGTTTCTGGCTTATCGGAGCTACAAGAGTCCAAAGTAATGAAGTCGTTCTTCCAAATCTTCAATTCAACTCCCTCTCCCAAGCCGAGCGCCGATGGCGTGAAACGTCTGTGGCTGGACCTCGGCGACCTAGGCGTGTTTGTCCGACCCGCGGGCGCGCACGATCGCTGGCAAGATCACGGTATGGGTCTACTCCGTACAATTCTCCGCGACAGGGGTATCGAGACCGAAATGTTCTCGCTGCGTTCGCTGCGAAATTGGAACGAGTTGCCCAAGCGACTCGCGGGCTACGATCAGCTTATTATGAATGTGCGCTCGTACACTTTTCCGTTCGCGTACAAAGCCGCGCAAACATTCAAGCAAGTGAACCCGAACGGATTCGTGATCACAGGCGGAATGCACGCGACCGTCGCGCCCGATGAGATGGAAGAAATTCCCGCGTTCGATCGTATCTGCAACGGTCCGGGCGAAAACATCATCGTTGACCTCGTGAAAGACCCGCGCGCATTTCCACGAATGGTTGTTGGTAAGGGCAGCAAGTCCATGTCAGACTGGCCTATGATGGATCGCACGCTCTGGCCCAATCCGCGCTTGCGCGGTTTTCCCTGGCCCCTCGAACCCGAATGCGGCTGGGGACCCGCGCCCGTCGCGACGATTATCACGAGTCGCGTATGTCCGTGGCAGTGCGTCTTTTGCAACGAGTCGTCCTTCATTCCGAATATGGGACGCAAATCGGTGGATCAGGTTATTGATGAACTCAATTTTCTCGACGACCAATTCGGTCCGCTCGGCTCGGTCGTCATTCACGATTCGATGTTTTTCCAGCAACCCTCGTGGCTGCGCGAATGGCTCGACAAATATCCGCGCAAGGCGCACAAGGCGTGGCCCTACTGGGCGGCGGGTCGCTCCGACACCGTTCGCCAATGGCCCGATCTATTTGAAGCGCTCGTGCGCGAGACGAATTGGAATACGGTCTCGATCGGTTTTGAATCGGGCAGCGATCGCGTTTTGAAAATTTTGAATAAGGAGTGCACGGCGGAAGACAATCTGTTCGCGATTGATTTGCTAAATAATATTGGCGATGACCTCGAACGTAAGGGCAAGCCCGCGCCGAAATTCTGGGCAAATATCATGCTGGGCATTCCGGGTGAGCAGCCCGAAGATGCGTTCGAGACGATGCGGATGCTCAAGCGGATGAAGCATGTGATGCCCTCGATTTCGTACTACGCCCCGTACCCCGGCTCCGCGCTCGGTTACCAACTCATTGCCGAAGGCAAGAGCATGATGACGAAAGAAAATTATCACCGCTATCCCAACGACGAAAAAGTGAAAGGCATCGATTACAAATTCTACAATCAGTTGATGAAGGGCAAGTTCGATCACGAGATCAATCGCGGGCTGAATGGCAATGGCAAAGGCGCGGAAGTGTACGAAGGAACGTTGATCAAGGCGTAACCCCACCTCTGGCGTGTGAATACACTCAACGGTTCGATTATCGCGGAGTGTATTCACACGCCATCGCCTCCCCTTGTGAAGGGGAGGAAGTGAGGGGTGGGTTGCGACCTGCGACCTGAGATTGAATGAGTAGCTTCAACAATCCCCATCATATCTATCTCTTCGATATGAGGAACGGCAAGAAAAAACTTGCCTACGGTTCGTCCGCGGAAGACGCGTACGAGAGTTTACGGCTGCGGCTCACCGATGCGGAGATGGAACTGATTGACAAAGACAAATACATCAAAATCCCCCAACGCGATTTACATCAGCATGTAAAAGAATTGGGATAAGAAAAACGACCGAGCAAACTTGCTCGGTCGTTTTCGTCGTAAAAGCGGCAGGCGCTTCGCTCCGACCCGATTACAAATTGCTCTCGACCACCACACCGTTTTCCAAACGAAGTTGATGCGTAAAGCGATCCTCTTGCACGCGCACATGGCTGATGAGGAAAATTTGGTCGAAGGCGCGTCCGATTTCACCTTCGGTCAGCAGATACAACAATGCCGCCGCGCGCTCCTCATCGAATGAACCGAGTGGCTCGTCGAGAAAAATAAAGCCGGGCGAAGTGCCGCGCTCTTGCGGCAGCGTCGCCAGCGCGAAAGCGAGTCGCAGCGCCAGCGAGAATTGGTCTTTGGTGCCGCCGCTGAAAATGTTTTTTTCTTTCCACGCGCCGCTCTGTCCCGCGCGCTCGTCCCACACTTTTATCTTGTACGTCTCCGGGTCCAACTCCGCATCGTGATAACGGTCGCGCGTGATTTGTGGCAAAATGCGCCGCATATAATCCATCGTCGCGGGAAGAATTTTTTGCATGATCCGTTTGAGCGCGCGCAGCACGAGTTCCGCGCCGTACTTGCGTTCTTCCTGATCGCGCCGCGCCTTTTCCAATTCCTCTCGCGCTTCAATAATCTCAACCACTTCGCCTTGCAGCCCCAGCTCCCGCTCCAATTTTTCGCGGCGGTCGTGCAAGATCGCGACGCGCTGTCCGAGTGACTTGACGCGCTGTTCGAGCGACGATTTTTCCTCGAGCGGCGCGTCGCCCAACTTGGTCGCCAGTTCGTCCAATTCTTCGACGGTGGGATTCGTCACAAAGCCGTCCGATACTCCAAGCTCGTCCAGCAGCGCGTGCGCGGCGACGAGGGCTTGCTGTGCGGTCTTTTGTCGCAACTTTAATTCGCGGTCACAGCCGGAGATTTCTTTTTCCAAGTTCGTATAATTCGCGCGGGCGCGCTCGCCCCCGTTCGCCTCGAAAGCGTCCTCCAGTTGCCGCTCGATTCCCTCATAGCGCACGCGCTCGAATGCCGAATCCCACGGCGGCGTCACGCCGTTCAGCAGTGCGCGTGCAGATTCGTACGGCGTCTGCAACTCTGTCAATGTTTTTTGCAAACGCGTTTCACCTTCGGCAATTTGCGCGGCGAGCTTGGCAGAGTCCTTGATGCGTGTCTGCCACGATTTGATCTCGCCTTCCGCCTCGCGCAGCGCGTCGCGCGCCGCGTGTATATCAAAGCCGATGCCCAACTCTGCCGCGCGGCGCGCGAGCAGGGGACGCCAGCGATTCAAAATGCGCTCGGCTTTTTGCACTTTGCGTTGATTGGTCCCAAGATCACCCGCCGCCGCGATTGGTTGCAGTCCTTCGATTCGTTTCACCACGTCGTCGCGCTGCGCGCGGGCATAGTTGAGATTTTCGCGCGCGAGGTCGCGCTCGGCGCCAAGTTCGGCGTGCGTTTTATTTTCGAGCGACGCGGCGATTTCGACGCGTCGCGCTTGTGCCGTGTCGGGGGATGCCGGTGTATTCACACCCAGTGCGCTGAGTCGCGCTTCCGCCACTTTCAAACGTTCGGTGAACGTTGTCGCGATTTCGCGACGGGCGGACGATTCACCCTGAATCTTGCCGAGTTCTTCGGTCGCGCGTGAGAGCTCGCGTGAAAGCGTGAGCACGCGGCGAATGAACAGGAGCGCGAGAATTGTCGCGACCAGCGCCAGCGCGACGCCGACGATGACCGTGAGCGCGAGATTGCGCGTAGAGATCGCGAGCGTGGGCAGGAGGAACGCGCTGATTATCGCGAGCGCGAGCACCAGCGCGCCGAGCAAAATAAATGTTTGTCGTACGCGCGCGTTCAATTCGTCGCGCGCGCCCTGTTTTTCGCGCCGCAGTTGATCGCCGTCGCGCTCCGCGTTCGCTTCGCGCGCGAGCGTCGCCCATTCGCCAAGCGCGTCGCCAATATCGTAATCGCGGAGCTTGGTCTCTAGTTCATTCGCGCGTGCTTCGTGTTGCGCGATTGCGGCGTTCAATTCTTTGCCACGTTGTAGATGACTGTCGAGTTCTTGCTGTGCGTCTTGCAACCGCTGCGCGTCGGCGGCGGCGCGACCGCGACCTTCCTCGATCTGATTCAGCCGGGTGAGATGGCGTGCCAAGCGCGCGAGTGCGCGTCTTTGCTTTTGCAGCGCGGGCACATTCTCGCGCACCGCGCGGTCGGTCTCCTCGCGCTCGCGGCGCATTGATTCCAATCGCTCGGTCTGCTGCTGGAAAAAATCGAAACGGTCGAGCGCGGTGCCCATCTGCTGGCGCGCCTTGTCGAGCGCGTTCACGCGCGTGATCGTCTCTTTCATTTGCTCGCGTTGTCCGCTGAGGGTCTGGAACTGCGCGCCGAGTTCCAGTGCCGCGCGTTTTTCCTCCGCCGCGCGCTCGACCTGTGCGCGCAATTGGATCAGCTTTAATTTTTGTTCTGCCTCTTGCAGATCGCTTTCGGCGGTGGGAAGTTGGTCCTGGGTTTCGGCAAGCTCGACGCGCTTAATGAGGCGCGCCAACATTTTTTCATCTTCGCCGCGCAGTTTCAATTTTTCTTCCAGTTCCAAAAGCCGTTCGAGGTTGAGCAACTTGGCGAGGGATTCTTCGCGCTTGGCTTTGCCAAGTCCTTCCAGCTTTTCCAATTTTTTCTGCTCGACGAAACAGGTGTTCAGCAAGGCTTCGGCATCAAATCCAAGTTCAGAAACGAGACGGTCGTTCACGGATTTGCTGCCGCGAACCTGCTGGATGTTTTCGCCACTGACAATGTCGAGTTCCCACTTGTTGGGCTTGTTGCGAATTAGCGTGCGCGTGATTTTGAAAAGACGTTCGCCGACCACCAGGTCGAGTTCGACGCGCGCTTTTTCTTTTTCGTAACCGATGAGATCGTCGAGACCCGCGCCGCCGGATTCGGTCGTGAGCGCCTTGCCGAAGAGCGCAAAGTACACGGCTTCGAACAGCGTGGACTTGCCCGCTTCATTTTTGCCCTGAACGAGAATGCGACCTGCGTCAGGAAAACTTAATTCGACTTCGCGCAGTTGTTTGAAATCGTGCGCGTAGAGACGTTTGAGACGAATCATGAGGGAGATGTCAGAAGTCAGATGTCAGAGATCAGACCGGAAGCAACCTTTTACTGTCGACCATCTACTGTCGACTGACGACTCGTTATTCCTGGCTTCCGCGATACATTTGCGCGACGCGCTGCGCGGCTTGATCGATGCGCGTGCGCTTTTCTTCAGAATCGGCTTCGGCTTGCATTTCATCCGCGACGCGTTCAAGTTCGCGTTCGACGTCAACGCGTTCATCGGGCGCGAATCCAACCAATTCACGGTCGCGCGTGCGCAATTCGATTTGTGACTTGTCCAGATCAAATGAAAAATTCAATTCGCTACCGAGACGCCAGATGTCGAAGAAACGCAGTTGGTGATACGCGTCGCGTTCGAGCGGACCCGCCATCGTCAGTTGCAGCATCTGGTCTTTGCCACTCATCGGCTTGATCTCTTCAAAGACGTACTCGGTTGGATTCTCGGCGGGAATATTGGTCGCGCGGATTTCGATGCGGCGCATCGGCTGCGGATCAATTTCTTTGCGCGTGAGTTTGACCGGACGCCTGCCGTCGAGTTCGAGATAATAAAAGCCGGGCGCGTCTTTTAGTTCGCCAAAGGTCATGCGCTCAGTCGAGCCGGGCACGAGCACCGTTGCTTGCTCGACCGTCATCTTGTGCGTCTGATGAATATCGCCGACGAGAAAGTAATCAATGTCCTTGAGCGCGGCGATGCGCGATTTTCTCAAAAGACAATCGCCAAAGTCGGTCGGCACGCAATCTTCGACGCCGCCGTGCAACATCAGAATTTTTACGTCGGCAGGGGGTGGGTTTATCTCGACGCGTGCCAGCAGGTCGGTGGTCATATCGGCGCGCGGGTCGGGTGCGAGCCCGCCGATCGCGATTTTCGTTCCGTCAATCTCAAAGGTTTCGAATTCAACCTTTTCACGGGACTTGAAGACTTTTGCCGCGCGCAATTCTTCATAGATGCGGATGGGCGACGCGCCCTCCCGCTCAAAGCGCGGCATATCGTGATTGCCACTGATGGCGAGCACCTTTACCCCATTGTCCTGCAAGCGTTGAAACTCGCGCGCCACGAACGCCAGCTCGCCCGGATTTGGATCAGGACCGTCAAAGAGATCGCCGCCGTGCAAATAAAAATGCGCGCGTTGCTTGATCGCGAAATCAATCGTTTGCTGCCACGCCTTGCGGATACGTCCGCGCCGCTGGCGCAGGCGCTCGCGCGTCATTTTCGCATAATAGCGATTGAGGTGATTGTCAGCCGTAAAGATGATACGAATCATTTATG
>JBBSHK010000140.1:0-7393 GCA_038253185.1 Anaerolineae bacterium
ATTGCCTTGCGCTTGGAGAAATTGGCAAAGGCGTTGGCGACGCGCAAAGACCCAAACGCCGCCAATGTAGCGGACCTCGCAGTGGCGCTCGGCTCGACCGACGCCTCGCTCCAAGTTCTCGCTGCCTCGGTGTCCAGTGGTGCGAGCACGAGTGACAATGCCGCACCCACAAACTTCGCTCAGTTGGAAATAGAGTTGACCTCGACTCCCAAGCCAACTGCTGATGCAACCGCGGTCCCGCTAACGGTGGCTCCGACGAATGCTTCTACGATAGCGGCGACGAAAGCCGCAACCAAAGCTGGCTTGAGCATCCCACAGACTCCCGCTTCGACCAAGACGCCGCGACCCGCTGCGCCGACCACGCAGCCCGTTGTGCCGACAGCCAAGCCCCAACCGGCGGCAGCGCTGTATCCGCGATTTGAACCGGCGTTCCCGTCGATGTGGTGGGACGCGGTCAAATTTATTCCCGCGTCGATCGCGCCGGGTCAGCAATACTGGCATTTGAAATTGGCAAAGTATTGTGATTGGTCGCCTGATGAAGGTCACCAAACTTGTCCCGGTATGCCGGGCGGTGGATTGGGCACGACGATTTACATTATGACGGTTGATTCGGGCGGAAACTGCATTTCGACCAATGTTACCGACACTCTCAACGACGGCAGTGATTTTCCTCTCAGGACGGATATGTTGAAAACCATCGTCTATCCTTGGAACCCGTACGGTTATCCGTGCAATAAGGATTACGAGAAAGGGATGTATGGTGAGGGCAACGATATTTCTGTGCCGGGATACCCCAGCGACAAAATCACCGAACTGTCGCTGTGCAGCAAGACTCAGCCCGCAGGATACACTGCGCCTCCATGTGGTCACGCGCATGTCCGCTACTTTCTGATTTTCCAGCTCACCACCCGCTAAAATGCAAAGAGCGCCGTCCGAACGGCGCTCTTTTTTTTCTCTCAATTTTATTCCGCTTCAACGCCTGCCGGAATCGCCACTACCGCATTCGGTTTGCGCGTCACGAGCGCGACCCCCGCGATAATTCCAAACAGTCCGGCGAAGGCGGTCCAATCAAAACGCTCGTGGAGAACGACCGCGCCGAGAATTACCGCGCTGATCGGGATGATGTACGTCACGAGCGAGGTGAGAGTCGCGCCAGTGTGTTCGATTAACCAATAATAGAGCAGATAAGCGAACGCCGTTCCGAGCAGCGCGAGAGTCAGGAGTGAGCCGATCGCGGGAAAGGATGGATGCAAATTGAACGGGCGATCGATCACCAAGCTGAGTGGAATAAGAATCAGCGATGCCGTGAATAATTGTCCAAACGGCGCGGCGAGATGCGAGATGCCGTGAGTGTAACGGTGCGCGATAATCGCGGCAAAGGCGTAGCTCAGTGCGGCGACCACCACCGCCACCTCGCCGACGAGCGAAAGCTTCAGACCATTCTGCAAATCGGGCAGAAACAAAACGATCACACCGGCAAAGCCGATCATGACCCCGATGATTTTATTGGCATTGAGTTTTTCATCGTGAGTCAAAAAGTGCGCGAGCAACACAGTAAAGATCGGCATCGTGCCGGTGAGAATGCCGGCAAGTCCGCTAGAGATTTCGGTCTCGCCCCACGTGATGAGCGTGTACGGAATGACGCTGTTGAAAATTCCGAGACCAATCAGTGGGATCCAAATGTTGCGACGCAGTGGTGGAAGCGATTCGCGACGCGCGCGCATCGCCAGAAAAAGCGCCAGCGCGGCGATAGAGGTTCGCCCCGCGACAAAAGTAATTGGCGGAATTTCGGCGCCGCCAATTTTTATAAAGATGTACGACGCGCCCCAAATTGTTCCGAGCGCGAGGAGGATGAGCCAGCTCATTTCGAAATTCTACCACCAAGCCACGAAGGCATAACGAAAAAATTGATCCAAAGCTTCCCGTCCTCCGTCGCGTCAACTGCTTGCGCTGGAATAATTGCGAATGGCAAAATTCCAAAAACGATTTGAAATAAGAAATAGCAGCGCCGCAAGCGTCACGCCCCACGCCAGATCAACATTCTCCAGACGCCCCAATAAAACCGCCGCGGGGATTGTGGTGATGAATGCGATTGGGATTACGAATGTCAGTAGCGCGCGCAGCCAACCGCGATAAACTGATATCGGGAACCGACCCGCGTCGTAAACTACGCCGAAGAGTTCAGCAAGATTATCGATCTTGATAAACCAGAACGCGAGCGTGACCATCACCAGCCAGAGGGAATAAACCATCACCGCGCCGAGCGCGAGCATCGCGGCGAACGTAAACACTTGCGCCAGAGTCGGCACAAGGCTCAGCTGCTTGAGCGCGTAGACAATGATGGCGAGACCGGCGAAAATGTCGAACAAACGCCAGACGACGATGAGACGCAAGCTCGCCAAAAATTGCGCGTTGACCGGTTTGATGAGGACGAAATCGAACGTGCCATCGCGGATCTGCTCAATGATGTTGGACACATTCGGACGGAAGAACGCCTCGATCACTCCTGTGAAAAGTGAAAACAGACCGATAACCATCAGCACTTCGTTGTACGTCCAATCGCCAACGGTCGCGCGGTGCTGAAAGAAAATCGTCGCGCTCAGGATGCCCCACGCCATCCAGAAAAAACTCATCACCACGTTCGTCAAAAAATTCACGCGGTATTCGAGCTCTTTCAAAAAGCTAAAGCGGTAGAAAATGCCGAGGAGGTTAAAGTAACGCATCGGTAGTCGTGAGTTATTGGTTGTTGGTTTTTCACCGATAGTCGATAGCCGATAGTCATTGTGCATTGTCCATTGTGTATTCCTACGCTCCATACGCGCTGAAGGAACGCAAGCCGCGCCGCCACACGAAAATTGAGATGAGGTGAAAGAGCGCGAGCCAGCCCGCGCACAATGCAAAGCCGATGAGCAGATCGGTGTTGGACAGGCGTCCGAGCATTATTTCAATCGGAAACGACATCATAAAGCGAAAGGGCAGATACGTTGCGACCGCGCGAACCGCGTCCGGCAGCAATTCCAACGGCGCGATGGTGCCGCCGAGAAAGAGGAAAAACATCCAGATAATGTCTTGCAGCGTGGTCGCCTGCGAAATCCAAAACGCGAGTAGACCCACAGTGTACTGTGTGACGTAACGCAAGTACCACGCCACTGCGGTCGCCAGTACAAAGAGCACAAGGTTGAGCGGATTCAACGCATAATGCACTCCGGGCACGAGCAATGCAACTAGAACAACGAGCGGCGTCGTCAGCACAAATCGAAAAATCTTGTCGGCAAGATTGAAAGAAATATATTCGTGGATCGGATTCAAAGGATGCAGTAACTTTATCGAAAGCTCGCCGTGACGGATGTCGTTGTCCAATTCCCATGCGACCCACACCGCCGTCATCATCCGCAAATACAGCGCGAGCAAATAGTACGAAACAAAGTCGCCTGCGCTGTAACTGCCAATCGGTCCATCCTGCGCCAGCGACAGCCACACCGCGAGCATTATTAGCGGGAATGCTCCGGTCAGCATCCAAATGATCATGCCCACGCGGTATTCGAGAATCAATCCCAATCCACGCCGAATCAGCGCGAGATATTTTTTCAGCATGTCAAATCGCGAAATCCCAGGCATCTTCAGGACCTTTAAGGTTTCTAGTCCTCATCATCGGCGTCATCTTTGATGCCCGCGTCGCGTCGCGCCTCCGCCGCTTCTTCGAACACGCGCGTGATCACTTGCTCGATCGGCGGCTCCTCAATCGTCACATCCGCGATCGGCAATTCCGACAACATCCGCGCCGCGACTTCCGAAGTTTGCGCTCGCGGTATCAACAAATCGAAACGCTGACCACGCGCGCGAATCACCTCACCGTAATCTTCGAGGCGGTGTCCATCGAGCGGGGATGAAAGCTCAACCTTGATTAACTTGTGCGGAGCGATTCGCGCCGACAATGCCGCGAGATCACCATCATATAACAGTTTGCCGTGATCGATCACAATGACGCGTTTGCAGAGCGCGGTCACATCCGCCATATAATGACTGGTGAGAATGACCGTCGCGCCGTGCAGCCGATTGTATTCGCCGATGAATTGTCGAATCTTGGTCTGCATCGTAACGTCGAGACCAATCGTCGGCTCGTCGAGAAATAAAACTTTCGGGCGATGCAACAACGCCGCGGCGAGCTCGCATTTCATCCGCTCACCCAGTGACAATTTACGCACCTGTTTTTTTAACAATGGCGCAAGTTCAAGCAGTTGCGTCAATTCATCCAGCGTTGATTTGAATTGCGTGTGCGGGATTTCGTAAATCGCCTGATTCACCAAAAACGTTTCGAGTGCGGGCAAGTCCCACGACAACTGCTGCTTTTGTCCCATCACGAGCGTGATCTGTTTCAAATATTCCGCGCGCCGTTCTTGCGGAATAAAATTCAGCACACGGACAGCGCCGCTCGTCGGATACAACAGTCCGGACAAAACTTTTAACGTCGTGGTCTTGCCCGCGCCGTTCGGTCCGAGAAAGCCCACGATTTCGCCCGCGACAATACTGAACGACAAATCGTCCACCGCTTTGACATCCGTGTATTTGCGGCGGACGAATGATTTCAGCGAACCGGTGAACCCCGGTTCCTTCTGATGGACTTGATAATATTTTTTTAGATGCTCGACTGAAATTTGGGACATAATGGATCAGACGGATGACGGAAGACGTAGGACGAATAAAGTGGGACAATGAACAACCGACGAACTGATTCCGTCATTCGCCATCCGTCCTTCGTTAGATAATCAGATTCATATCACCGAATTCGTGCCATAGATAACCGCGCTCGATCGCCTCGATGTACGCCGCGCGCAAACGTTGCGGTTCGACAAACGCGCTGAGCAAATCGAGGTGACTCGCCTGCGGTTCGTGCAGTCCGGTAATCAAACCCTCTACCGCGCGCTGTTTGTGCTCCGCCGTAATTCGCAGTCGCGTCCAGCCCTCCCCTGCCTCGACGCTGCCATCCGCACGCGCGACCGTTTCGAGCGCGCGCACGACCGTCGTGCCAACCGCGATTATTCTGCCGCCGTCGCGATGCGCGCGATTGATTGCGGTGGCGGTGGCTTCAGGTATCTGATACTCTTCTTCATAATTCGGATGCGTCGCGTCAACGCCGTCGTCGCGCGTGGAAGACAGACCAGTGTGCAGCACCAACGAGGCGAAATTGATGCCACGCCGCCGCAATTTCAAAATCAATTCCCAACTGAATGGGCGACCGGCGGAAGGCATCTCGACCGAACCCGGCACAGTCGCGTAGACCGTCTGGTACAAATCCATCGGCAGCGCCTCGCGCACGTAGGAATAACGCACCGGCTCGCCGAGGCGATAGATCGAATCTAACAATTCGAGGCAGCAATGATTGAACTGCATCCGCCAGAGAAACGGCAAATCGCTTCGCCGCGCATCGACCCGCGCCATCAAACCGTCGCCGAAATCGAGGAACATCCCGGCGCGCCCGATGTGCGTCCGTCCATTTAGCAAAAGCACATCCCACCACGCCCCGTCGCGACGCTGCGCCAGCCGTACTTCGACTGGATTATTGCGTTCATCACGCGCGTGCAAAAGTCCCGGCAGCGTGCGACTGCTGTTGACCACGAGCAGATCGCCCACACGCAGAAATTCGCCGAGCGAATCAAAGCGCGTGTGCGTGACCGCTTCTATCTCCCCCTTCTCAAGGGGGAGCAGGTGGGGGTTGCGCGGCAAAACGAGCAGCCGCACCTGATCGCGCCGCACGCCGCGAAACTCCGGCGGCTCGTGTGCTTCAAGTTCCGGCGGCAGCGCAAACTGAATTACGGGATCAACTGCAGGACTGTTCAACATTTCATCAGGCACTTTGCCCTACGCGCTCTTTAAGAATTCTTGAGCAGCAAAACGCTGCCCGCTCACACTCTTCGATTCGTCCGATGCGAGGTAAACAAAAACGGGGGTGACACTTTCAGGCGGTGCCCACTGTGAAGCATCGCCGTCCGGTTCCGAGGCGCGCTTCATCGCCGTGTCCATATCGCCGGGATCGACGCTGTTGAGGCGTACTGCGGTACCGTCCAATTCAGCCGCCCAGGTACGCGTCAAATGATCGAGCGCTGCCTTGGAAACACCGTACGCGCCCCACGTGGCATAGCCGACCACACCCGCGTCGGAACTAACGTTGATGATCGAACCCGAACCGCGCTGGAGCATTTGCCCGATCAGCGTCCGTGTCAACAAGAAGGGCGCGACGACATTCGTGCGCAACACCGCTTCGAAATCATCCGGCGGATAATCTGTGAGATACGGCATCGGCGTGGGACCCAACGCCGACGCGTTGTTGACCAGAATATCCACGCGTCCAAATACCGACAGCGCTTCTGCCGCGAGCCGCTCCATATCCGCGCGGTTGGATACGTCCGCCAGCACCGTGATGGTGCGTACGCGCAGCGATTCGCACACCCGACGCGTATCCGCCAATTCGCGCGCGCTGCTCGCGCGCGAATTGAGCACGAGCTCGGCGCCCTGATGCGCGAATTCGATCGCGAGCGCGCGTCCCAGCCCACGCGATGCGCCAGTAATCAAAGCCACTTTACCTTCCAAGTGTTGCATTTCGAAATTCCTTTCGACTCAAGTCCCGCCATTCGAGCGCAGCGACGATAGAACAAGCCGTCAAGGTCGGAGTGCTTGGCACAATTATTCTAGCACCGATTCCGCCTATGTCAACTATAGTGTTTATATAATATAGATAGTTTGCGTTTAGCGGGAGTTGTGCTATAATCGGCGATAATGACGGACCAAGAAAAAAATCCCTCCACGCGCCGCGAAATCTTGCGGTTGCTGCGGCTGCGCGGCGGCATGACCGCCCAACAACTCGCGCTTGAATTGAAAATCACTTCGATGGGCGTGCGCCGGCATCTGATGACGCTCGACCGTGACGGTCTCGTGCGTGTCGAGGCACAGCGACAAGCCGCCGGACGACCCACTTTTGTTTATCGGCTGACCGAGGCAGGGTCCGAAACATTTCCAAAGAACTATCACCTGCTCGCCACGCAATTGCTCGACGCGGCACGCGTGCGCGCGGGGGAAACCCAAGTCGCAGACCTGTTCGCGGGACGGATGGACCAACTCGTGGCGCAATACGAGCCGCGGATGCACGGCAAAGACCTCGAAGGTCGCGTGCGGGAACTCGCCAAGATTCAGGATGAGAATGGCTATATGGCAGTTTGGGAAAAAGCGGAAGGCGGATTTTTTCTGAAAGAGCAAAACTGCGCGATTTATCAAGTCGCGTGTCGTTTTCAGGAAGCTTGTCACTATGAAATCGAATTGTTCCGGCGATTGTTGAACGCGGAGATCAGTCGGGTGCAGCATCAGATCAAGGGGGATCTCGCCTGCGCGTATTTCGTTC
>JBBSHK010000141.1:0-7356 GCA_038253185.1 Anaerolineae bacterium
ATGCGCCACGCCGCCTCCGTTTCAAAACCTCGCGCGCGTACGGTGTGTTTGCCGCGACCCACAAGTCGGTTTTGAAAACTTCGGTCCGATGAATCAGATTAAATTCGGAGTGATTGCGCACGGCTTGTTCGATTGCCTCACCGCTCAGGACAAATTCTTTCGCAAATCCATTCGCCAATCGTTCAACCTGCCGCGCTGAAATATACACCAAAAGATCAGCGTCTTGAGTAAATCGCGGTCGCCCCCAGTAAATCGCGGAATAGCCGCCCACGACGGCATAAGCAATACGATTTGCCTCGAGCGTGTGGATAACCTGCGCGACGACTTCCCAATCTTCCATCAACTGCCTCCCTACGCGCCGGAGCGTACGGACTCGCGCGAGCCATCGACGCCCGTAAATGCGATTCCACAACTCGAATTCAACCTCATCCGAGGAAATACCCGGATGCTGTTGTGTGATCGCGCGTTCGACCGTGAGGCGCCCGGAGCGAATCAGCTCTCGTCCGAGCTCGGAGCGTTGCTGCGGTGTCATCGCGCGATAACCTGCAACTCGCAGCCATTCGGTTTTAGGGTCTCTTCTCGCCATATCAAAATAGTATTGCGGAAACGGAAAAATGACAAACAGAATTTCTGTTCGGCACTCTCCCAATCTAAATTCCAAGCTACCGCGCGTCCTGTGCCGCTAATCGTCGTTGTGCTTGGGCGCGTGCAGATTCGTCGGGGACGAACACGCCGAATTGTGACAATACGAAGGATGCCGCCACCGCGCCGTACATTCCCGCGCGGGTGAGGTTGCCGCCGCTCTCGACATAGCCGGCGAGAAACCCACCACAATACGCATTGCCCGCGCCGGTCACATCGACGACGGGACCGAACGAGAGCGCGGGGATTTTAATCAACTCATCCGCTCGCGCGATCAGCGAGCCTGCCTCGCCCATTCGCAGCGCGACTGTTTTCGCGCCGTCATCGAGCAGCGCGCGAGCCACCGCCTCCGGCGCGTGTTCGCCCGTCATTCGTCGTGACTCGACCAGATTCGGTGAGACAATCTCAAACAGCCGCGCGAGTTCGCGAAAGCGCGCGCGATTCTCCGGCTGCATATAAATATCCCAGGGTTCCCAGAGCAACACGGGATTGCCGCGCGCGCGCAGGCACGCCACCCACTCGCGAATTTTTTCTGGGTCACCACTGAGCAGCGACACACCAGAAGCGGAGCGCAATATTTCTGCCGACTCGCAAACGCGCGGTGTAAAAAGTGTCTTGAACTGTTGCAAGTCCGTGCGAAAGATTTCGGTGCGATGTCCATCGCGCTCGAACAACTGCCACGCGCGCGGCGTCGGCGCGCGCACGGTAGCAACAGCTCGCAAGTCAAACGCAACTTGTAGTTGTGACCACAGCGCTTGTGGAAAATCGTCACCCGCCACCGAGACCAGCGCGACCTGATCAGACCACACGCGCATCCCGGAAGCCGCGTGCGCGCCGCCACCGCCCAACACCGCCATCCGGGTCTGTCCCTCAGGCAGCACAATGTCGTCGAGGATGAGGCTGCCGACCGCGGCGTACTGATTCAATGTGGCATCAATTGCTCGAGCGCGCGCAGGCGCAATTCGGCTTGGCTGCGGGTTGCCTGTAAAACGTGCAGCGCGCCGTGAGCTTGTATCGCGAACGAAGCCGAGACCGCGCCGAACTGCGCGGCGCGCACCGCATCGTTCGTCCGCGCGAGTCCCACCATAAACCCGCCGCAAAAACTATCGCCCGCGCCCGTTGTGTCCACCACACGCGCGGGGTAAACGGGAATGTGCGTGCGCCGCTCCGTATCGCGTTCATACACCAGCGCGCCGCGACTACCCAATTTGATGACGACGATGCGAGGACCCTGACGCGCCAAATCTACTGCCGCGTCCCACAGGTCCATCGAGCCAAGCAGCGAACGCACTTCTTTCTCGCTCGGCAAAAAAGCATCTGCTTGTTGTAAAACCGAATTGATATGCGCGCGCAAGCGCGGCACGACATAGCGCTCGCCCGGATCAACCGTCACCAAGCCCACGCCCGCGGCGCGCGCGTGCTGTGGCAAATGCAGGTGGGTGCGAATGTTGGTGGGCGAAAGATGCAGCGCGCGGGCTCCGTCGTATGCTGCGGTCCAATCCTCCGGTCGCGGCGCGAGCGGCTCATATTCATCCGGGTCGTCCTGTCGCGGAGTGGAGTGGATGTAATCGGCGAGTTCTTCGGGGAGCGTGATTCCAATTCGCGCGAAATGAATCGCGGGGTCAGTATCGGTGCGTGTGCTCGGGTCGATGTACGCAAAAAAAGTTCGCAGGTCTTGCTTGCCCGCCACAGTCCGAATCCCGCGCACGTCCAAGCCCTGTGCCGCGAGTTGTTCAATCCAACCCGGCGGATAATTTTCACCGACCCGCGCAAGAATCCCTACCTCGTCGTCCCACAATCGCGCGCCGCCCGCGGCATACAAAGCATTCCCGCCCATCTCGCGCAGCCGCGCCTGTCCGTCGGAAGTAATAATGAAATCAATCCGCAGCCCGCCGCAGCAAATAAATTCAGGCATTCACCGCATCCATAAATTCGCGGATGCGCTCGACCTCCCAATTCGCGCCGAGCGACTCGCGCGTAAATTCGCCGCTCGATTTGAAGGCGCTGCTCACGATCACGCCATCGCACACCGATTTCAGTTCTCGAACATTCGCCGCGGTCGCGCTGCCGCCGAGCAGCAGCGGCACACCGAGCTTTTCCGCGCGCACTTGCGCCAACATCGCTTTGGATTCCTGGAACGAGCCGGCGGTGAGAATGAGACCGTCCGCGCGTCCAAAAGTCGCCGCCTGCCGCGCGGCTTCAGCAAGCGGCAATTGTCCTAACGGCGCGCCGGTGCGGTCGTACACATCCGCGAGAATCGCGACGTCTTCCGCGCCAATCTGCGCGCGATATTGGATCGCCTCGTACGCGAGCCCTTGCACAATTCCTTCCGCCTTGACCATCGCGCCGACGTACACCTTCAGCCGCACGAATTGCGCGTCGACAGCTTGCGCGATGGCGAGCGGCTCACGCGCGCCGTGACTCATCAAACAGATGCCCAAAATCAGATGGGGAAACTCGCGTCGCGCGGCGACTGCCACGGCAGTCACTCCCGCGATGGAATGTGGCTCTACGCGCGGCGCGACCGGCGCATCGCCCAAATCTTGCAGGTACAGCGCGCGCACTCCATTCTCATAAGCGACGCGAATATTTTCAAGCGCGCGTTCCGTAATTTCGCGAATCGGTTTCGCGTCGGAGTGATGGCTCGCGGGAAAGGGCAAGAGATGCAGTGCCGCGATGACCGTAAAGCCATTGAACGAGAGTCGCATAAGGTTGTTCAAATGCTAATCAATGATTTCGCTGGTGCGAATGCGACTGATACCACCGCCGCCCGATTCCGCGCGCCCGCCGCCGAACGCGCGAAAGAATGACTCGCCCACCTCTTCGGCGCGGTGCGCGGCGAAGAGCATCCCCGGAATGCAAGACACGAGCGGAGTGAACACCTCGCGCGCCTCGGCAAAGCGCAAAGTAATATCCGCTTCTGCCGAAATTGCGGACTCGCCTTCAGGCACCACCGCGACCACGCGCCGTTCGATGGTTTTTGCGGCGTGCGCGACTTCGACCGCGCGGGATGCCGCGCGATCTGCCGCGCTGATGAAAAAGGTTGGCGTGTTCACCGCACGCGCAAAGTACTGCAAATGCGCCCACTCTTCCAAATCTTGCCCCACCGCGTTATCGCCGCTCGCCTCCAAAACTTTTGCCGCCGACAACAATGCCGTGCCAAAGTTTGGCCCGTCGCCGCAGAAAACAAATTCCGCCGCATCGTTCCACTCGCGCGCGAGCTGTTTCGTCGGTGCATCACACGCCGCGATGGTCCTGTCGATGCCCTCAGCAAGCGTTTCGATTTCCGCGCGCAGAGTGCTTGCCTCAATCGGAGCGAGCTTGCCGCGCACCTCGCCCAAACGGATCGCCGCGAGATACAGCATCAGCAATGTGCCAATGTACGAGCGCACGCCAGGAGAAAATTCGAATGCCGGTGTAACGATGGGCAGCATCTTGTCGCCGGCTTGCGCGATGCGGCTGGTCGGAGTCGCCGTCAGCGCAATCGTAGTTGCGCCCGCTTTCCGCGCGCGCCGGACGGCTTCAATCGTGCGGCTCACCTCGCCCGAGACGGAAATGCCAATCACTAGATTCATCCCCGGTCCTGCCTCGGGCAGAAATTCGACGGCATAGCGTGAAAATTGCAGCGCGGTGAGCGGCTCGGTTGGAATTCCCGCGAGCGATTCAAATGCAAGTTCACTGGCGAGCGGCGCGAAATAGCTGTCGCCGCAGCCCGTGATAAACAATCGTTTCGCGGAGAGACAGAGGTTATGATCGAGCACTCTGCGCGCGTCGCGGTCGTATATCGGCAAGACCTCGCGAATCATCGCGGGCAAACTGCGAATCTGACCGAGCATCGTGTTATTGAACATTATCCCCGTTCCTTATCGCAAGCAGTTTTGAAATTTTCACTCTGTGTTCATCTGGGTTCATCTGTGGTCTGATTCCAGAACTGTAATCGATCGGATAAAGTTTTCATTGAATTTCAATCAGCGCTTGAGCGATTTGTGCCGCGAGGCGCGCGTTGTTGAGCAGCAGCGCAAGGTTGGATTCTTGGCTGCGACCGTTCGTGAGCTCCGAAATTTTGGCGAGCACAAACGGTGTGAGCGCCGCGCCTGTGATGCCCTCTTCGTCTGCGACGCGCGTTGCCTCCACGATGGCGGCTTCGGCTTGCGCGCGCGGCAATTCAGCTTGAAGCGGCAGCGGCACACAAACCAGTTCGCCGCCTGAGAGACCGAGCGCGCGACGTGCGCACACGATTGCCGCAATCTCTTCCGGTGAATCGGCGCGCGTGTCGACCGGCAAGCCCGAGCTGCGCGAATAAAACGCGGGCAATTCATCCGTGCCGTAACCGATCACCGGCACGCCGCGCGTTTCCAATTGCTCCAGCGTCAGAGGCAAATCGAGCAGTGATTTCGCGCCCGCGCAGACAACCGTGACCGGCGTGCGCGCGAGTTCTTCCAGATCGGCAGAAATATCAAAGGGATGACCCCGATGCACCCCGCCGATGCCGCCTGTCGCCAACACGCGAATGCCCGCCATCGCCGCGACGATCATCGTGCCCGCGACCGTCGTCGCGCCGTCGAGCTTTTGCGCGACCCCCGTTCCAAGATCGCGGCGACTGCACTTGCGTACATTTTTCGCGGTGCTGAGATAATCGAGCTGCGCGTGCTCCAAGCCAACCGTGAGCTTGCCTCCAAGAATCGCGATGGTGGCGGGAACCGCGCCGCCTTCGCGCACGGCTGCTTCGATCGCGCGTGCGACTTTTAAGTTGTCGGGAGGAGGAAAGCCGTGCGTGATGAGAGTTGATTCCAGCGCGACGACGGCGCGCCTCGCGTCGAGCGCCGTCGTAACTTCGGGTTGGATTTGAAGCAGCTCGCGCCGAGTTGTGGTTTCGTCGCGGACAATCGAACATTGCACCTGACGCGCGCGCGGTCCGTCGAATTCGCAAAAGAGAATGAACTGCGAAGCCCCGAGCGCGAGCTTGCCCTCGCGAATCGGAACTGACAAACTCGTGCCGACGAGCACCGACTTGATGTGTCCGGCGGCATCGGCAGGCGTATCGTACTGATGAATAAAATCGACGCGCGTGGGGACGAGCCGCTTTAACTCTGCAACGATGTCTTGACCGGTGGCAGGATCGAGCGCGGAGTTGATCGTGAGCGCGGCGGTGGTATGGGGTACGTTCAGATAACAGACGCCGTCGCGCACGCCGCTCTGCTCTAATGCGCCGCGCACTTGCGGCGTAATGTCGGTGAGATTATTGCCGCGCTCTGTGTGGATAGAAAAAGTACAGAACAAATTTACTCCTCACCTCGCGCGCCCCAAGCGAAATAAACTCGCCGCGCGAAAATAAAAAACTCCAGTCCCGTCGCGGAGCGGAGTGGAATGGGAAACGGAATTCCGTTCGTCGGCGTGTGCTGCGGAGCGACTCATTGCTTCTCGTACGGCTGCCCGTCCGCCGCTGGAGGAGTGGCGCGCCCGACCACGCCCGCGAGCACTATCATCGTCGCGAGATACGGCGCCATCAGCAGAAAATCGGACGGAATCACCGAGGTCAGGATTTGCAGTTTCAATTGCAGCGAATCGGCAAAGCCGAAAATGAGACTCGAGGCGAATGCGCCAAAGGGTGTCCAGTTGCCAAAGATCATCGCGGCGAGCGCGATGAAACCGCGACCGTTCGTCATCAATTTGTCGAAACGTCCGACCGAGCCGAGCGTGAGAAACATTCCGCCGAGCGCGGCGAGCATCCCACTGAGAATGACGTTGGTGTAACGGATGCGAAACACATTGACGCCTAAGGTATCCGCCGCGCGCGGATGTTCGCCCACCGCGCGCGAGCGCAAGCCCCAGCGCGTGTAGAACAAAACGAAATGGACGAGCACCATCAAAATCAACGCGGCATACACGAGGATGTTCTGGTTGAAAAAGATTTGTCCGATGACCGGAATTTGCGACAGCAATGGAATCGGCAGTTTCGAAAAAGTATGCGCGTCGTTCAGCGATTGATTCGTCTGGAGCACGCGCAGGTTCAAATAATTGGTCGCGCCGACCGCGAAAATATTGATGACCGTGCCGCTGATGATCTGATCGACTTTGTATTGGATCGAGAGCACCGCGTGAAATGCCGCGATGAGCGCGCCGCTGGCGAGTCCCGCTGCCAGCCCGACCCAGACATTTCCGCCCGCGAGATTTGTGGCGACGACCGACACAAAGGCGGCGATCAACATCATCCCTTCGATTGCAATATTGATGACCCCGCAGCGCTCGCAAATAATTCCGCCCAAGGCGCCGAGCAGGAACGGCGTCGCGCGCAGCAGCGTGCTCTCGAACAAGCCGGTGAGATTTAGCGACGCGCCGCGAATGCTCCAGGTCAAGAAGGCGACGAGCAGTAACAAAATATTCAGCCCGACGACCAGACTCACGCGATGAAAGCCGCGCAACAATTGGTACGCGCCGCACGCGAGAATCACCACGCCAATCAGTAGGTTCGTCGTCGCGGTCGGCAGTGGGATTTCGGGCAACTGGACCGGATCGCCACCACCGCTAAAGCGGAACTTGGAAATCTGATCGGCGGGAAGATTGAGCGCGAACGCCCATAGCACAAACGCGCCGACCAGCAGCAAGAGCGCGCCCGCGATCCACGGGCGCCCCATCAGGGCAACATTACTCTTGCGAATACCGGTTGCAACGAGACCAAACATATCAATTGCGAATTGCGGATTGCGGATTGCG
>JBBSHK010000142.1:0-7316 GCA_038253185.1 Anaerolineae bacterium
ACAAGGATGCTAACTCCACAGTCCTGCGCTAGAATTTCTTTTCGCTCGTGAATTGTTCTTCTTCCAGCCACGCGGGTTTCAAGTCATAACGTAGGACATTAGGATCAATATCAGCCCCGTTCTCCCAAGCGATCGTGCCGCCCTCGATCTTCATTCGGCGGAACATTTGTGGATCGTTCTGCACTGGCTCAAAAATCGGACCCCGCAAAAACGGCGCGAGATTCATTTCCTTTCTAGTTCCATCATCGAACGTCAAATGTACCTTGAATCCGTCCAGCGGTACCGCAGATATCACATGAACTAACCTGTCAAAGTTTTGCATACCTTCACGAATCCTTTCACTCGAGCGGCTCGATATTCCGCAGTGGCAACTGTCGTCGCGCTCGGTTCCAATCCTCCCGCAATTCGGCGCGATGTACAATTGCCCATTCGATCACCAGCACGTTGGCACGACGAGGCAATTGACCGCGTCGGATTTCCAATGTTTCAATTTCATAGATCGCTTCATATTCCGCGTATTGCGCATGAAAATGAGGCGGCATATGATCATTAAAGTACATATAGATCACGATGCCGAAGAACTAACTGATGGACGGCATGAAACTTTACAATTTCGCGCGATCAATCGCCGCGAGCACTTTTTCTGGCGTTAGCGGGAGTGAATCCACTCGCGCGCCGATGGCATCTGCCACCGCGTTCGCAATCGCGGGCGCGACCGGCGTGAGCGATGGTTCGCCAATTCCTTTCGCGCCGAACGGTCCCATGCCGCTGCCCGATTCCAAAATGATCGCTCTCGTTTCGGGAATATCACTCGCGGTCGGGATCAAATATTCCGCGAGCGTCGCCGCGCGCGTGATGCCGTTCACGATTTGCACATCTTCCATCAGCGCGTAACCGATGCCCATCGCCGAGCCACCTTCGATTTGTCCCGCGACCGCTGCGGAATTAATCGCGCGACCGACATCGTGCGCGCCGACGCTTTTCAAAATTTTCACTTCGCCCGTTTCCATATCGACCGCGCATTCAATCGCGTGCGTACCAAAAGTGTAATCAGGAAATAGATTCCCCTGTCCGGTTTCGGGATCAAGTTTCTCGGTGAACGGTGCCTTGAACAGAGACAAATTCGAACGCGGCAATCCCTCCGCCGCGCAGACGGTGATCAATTGTTTCAGCGGAAGCGATTGCGACGGATCGGACTTGACGAACACCGTGCTGTTCGCGAGATCGAGTTCGTCCGGTTCGGTCTCGAAGTATTGCGCCGCGCGGTCAAGCAATGTTTTTCGTACCGAGCCCGCGGCTTGATAGGTCGCGTTGCCCGACATATACATCTGGCGCGTCGCGGTTGTCGTTCCCGCAAGCGGCGTGAGCGCGGAATCGGTGCCGTACACCGCGATTTCATTCAGCGGCACACCCAGAACTTCTGCCGCGATCTGCGCGAGCGTATTCATTTGCCCGCCGCCGATGTCCGGCACACCGCAGCGCACGACGACGCTGCCATCCATCTCGACGCCGACCCACGCTTGCGACGTATCGTGAAACCACGTGATCCGCCCGTAGCTCTGAATGTACGATGCGATGCCGCGCCCAATCTTCATATGTTCGGATTCAGGCGTACGCTCGCCCAACGCCTCCCACGCGCGCTGCTGTGATTCTTCCAACCACACCGCGCTCTGAATCGGTTGACCGGTGACAGTGGTATCACCTGTCTTTAAATAATTGATGCGGCGAAGCTCGCGCGGCTCTATCTGCAATTCTTTCGCAATTTCATCCATGTGCTGTTCGTACGCGACACACGATTGCGCTGCGCCAAAGCCGCGCATCGCGCTGGTAAAAGTATTATTGGTCGCGACCGCGACGCCGTCCACATTCACGTGATGAATGCGGTAAGGACCGACCGCCGTCGCGACCGCGTACAATAAGACGTACGGCGAAAGATAAACATACGCGCCGGAATCGGCGACCATCTTCACAATCGACGCGGTGATGCGACCATTGCGCGTAACGCCGGTGCGATGCGTGATAATGAACGGGTGACGTTTGCTGTGCGCGACAATTGATTCTTCGCGCGAATAAATCAGTCGTACGGGTCGCCGCGTTTTCAACGCGAGCAGACCGAGGAAGAGTTCGACATTCATATCTTCCTTGCCGCCGAATCCACCGCCGACCATCGCGCCCATCGTGTGCACTTTGTTCTGCGGAATCTTGAGCGCCGCGGCGATGCTGCGAAAATGTTCGACGACTTGAGTGCTCACGCGAATATTCAGCACATCGTTTTCATCCACCCACGCGAGTCCGGCTTCGGGTTCGAGATAGGCGTGATCGATGAACGGCATGCGATAGGTGCGCTCGACGATCACCTCCGCCGCGCGCATTCCCGCCTCGACATCACCTTTGCGAATGCGCCAACGACTCACAATATTGTCTGGCTCCTCGCCAGGAAATGCACTGGCGGTCACAATCGGCGCGCCGGGCTGCATCGCTTCGAGCGGATCAAAGACGGCGGGATACGGCTCGTATTCCACCTGAATCAAGTCCGCGGCTCTTTCCGCGAAGTCCAATGATTCCGCCGCGATCAGCGCGATTGCCTCGCCCATAAAGCGCACGCGATCTTTGGCGAGAATCGGCGCGTCGGTGCCCGCGCGTTTCGCGGTGCCGGTAACCCCCGGAATATCCGTCGCCATCGCGTCGCCGGGCAAATCGTCCGCTGTGAGCACACACGCGACACCGGACAGAGCGCGCGCCTTTGAAACATCGACGCGCAAAATTTTCGCGGATGGATAATTGCTGCGCAGTACTTTGGCGTGGAGCATATTCGGCATCACGTAATCGCCCGCGTATTTCGTCGTGCCGATCACTTTGCCCATCGCGTCGATACGCGGCAATGGTTTTCCGACTTGGCGGAGTTCAGGTAATTGCGCGACATTCGGTTGTTCGATCTGAATACTCATTCAATTACTCCGCGACTATCATCTTGCGGAATCACGTTCGCGGGTTCTTCTTCCATCGCGCCGGGCAGTGGATGCATCACGCGTTGTCCGTCACCTTGCAGCGCGATTTGTTCCGCCGCGGCGCGAATTGCCTCGAACGCTCGGATGTAGCCGGTGCAGCGGCAGAGATTCCCGCTGATAGCTTCGCGAATTTCCTCATCGCTCGGCTGCGGATGTTCGTCGAGCAAACCCTTCGCCGACAAAATCATTCCCGGAATGCAATAGCCGCACTGCGCCGCGCCGAAATCCACGAACGCTTGCTGAAGGGGATGTGGATGTTCCGCCGTGCCAAGACCCGCGACGGTGAGAATCGGTTTATCTTCCGCGAGCCACGCCAACATCAAGCAACTGTTGATGATCTTGTCACCAAGCATCACCGTGCACGCGCCGCAGTCACCTTTTTCGCAGCCGTTCTTGACATCGGTGTAACCAAGATCGCGCAGCGCGTAAAGCAGTGTCACATTTGGCGCGAGCGCGACCTGATGTGTGCGACCGTTGACTTGGAGTGTGACGATTTTCAGATTCATTGATGAATTTACTTTGCCCTCTCCCACGCTTGTCTCAACATTCGCGCGACGTACACCTTAACCATGCGGCGGCGATAGGAGGCAGTACCGCGCAGATCATCAATTGGCGAACATTCTTCCGACGCGAGGCGCGCGGCTTCCTGCACGATCGCATCCGTAAATTTTTGTGAATTGAGTAGCGCTTCCGCTTGATACGCGCGCATCGGGCGCGGCGCGACCGCACCGAGCGCGAGGCGTGCTTCGCGAATGGTGTCTCCCGCGCGTTCAATTACCACCGCGACGCTGATGACGGAAATCGCGTCTGCCGCGCGCAAGCCCATTTTGTAAAATGCGTGACCGGTGTGTTGCGGCGGAACTTGCCAGCGCAGCGCAGAGATTATTTCGTCCGGTCGGCGCGCGGTCTTTCTCACCGAAATAAAAAATTGGTCGAGCGGCAGAGTGCGCGTTCCAGCTTTGCTCGCGAGTGCAACCTCCGCGCCCAATGCAAGTAATGGCGGGGACATATCGCCCGCGGGCGACGCGCTCGCGAGATTGCCCGCGGCGGTCGCGAGATTGCGAATCATCGGATTGGCAAAATGGAATGCGGCTTGGCGCGCGATCTCCGCGTTTTCGATGAGCAGCGGATGTTTGAGAAAATCCGCGATGCGCGCGCCGCCGCCAACCACGATTGTTCCATTGTCGCGGCGAATCTCGCGTAACTCGGCGATATCATTGAGCGAGACGAGAACATTCGGCTGCGCCACGCGAGCGCGAATATTCACGATCATATCCGTGCCGCCCGCGAGGGGTTGAACTATCACGTCATTTGCCGCGAGCGCGTCGAGCGCGTCCGGCAAACTTTTCGGTATCACGAGATCAAATTCGCGCATTGTTGATTTGGGCATTCGTAGGGGCGAACCGACGGCGCGCCCCTACTCATCAATTCAATCAGGCCGATGGGTTCAATGTGCGAGGTGTTTTTCTTTTTCCGCCGCGGCGAGGACCGCGCGCACGATGCTGGCGTACCCTGTGCAGCGGCACAAATTGCCGCGCATATATTCGCGCACCTGCATCTCCGTGGGCTGCGGGTTTTCGTCGAGCAGCGTACGCGCGACCACGATCATTGCCGGGGTGCAATAGCCGCATTGGTACGCGGTGTAATCGAGGAATGCTGCTTGCACCGGATCGAGTTCGCCGTCAGCTTTCACCAAACCCTCGACTGTCGTAATCTCCGCGCCCTCGACCGCAATCGCAAGGGTCAAACACGAGAGCGCCACTTGATCGTTTACGATCACACTGCACGCGCCGCACTCGCCGATGCCGCAACCGTACTTCGCGCCGGTCAGCATCTCTTGCTCGCGAATGACGTTCAACAAGAGTTCATTCGGAAAGACCGACCACTCGCGCGGCTCGCCATTCAGTTTCAGATGAATCGTTTTCTTGTTCATAAACTCGGATCAAACCACAAAGACTCGAAGGCACAAAGACAAAAACTCGACAGTCGGGTCTTTGTGCCTTCGTGGTTATGCCAAACCACGACTCGCGCGCGCCACAGCCAGATTCAACGCGTCGCGAACGAGCACTCGCGCGACTTGCTGGCGATATTCGCGCGTCGAGCGCACATCGGTGATCGGTTTGATTTCCTCAGAGGCAAGAACGGCTGCCTCATCCGCTAGGTCAGGCGTGAATTTCAAACCGAGCAGCGACGCTTCGGCTTGGCGCGCTCGCATTGGAATGGGGGCAACCGAGCCGAGTGCAATACGACAGTCGCGAACCGTATCGCCTTCGCGCACAATGCGTACTGCGGCGCACACTTTTGCAATGTCTGCTTCGACGCGCGCGATTTTCAGAAACGCGCTTCCGGTATTTGGCACGGGATTGGGCAAACGAATACTCGAAAGCATTTGGTCTGCTCGCAGAGCCAATTTGCCGGGACCGAGGAAAAATTTTTCAAGCGGCAATCTTCTTTCGCCACTCTGCGAAACGAGCGTCACTTCGGCATCAAAGACGAGCAGCGCAGGCGCGGTGTCGGCGGCTGGCGACGCGTTGCAAATATTTCCGCCGAGTGTGCCCATTACCATCACCTGAATCGTGCTGAAGGAGCGGCACGCTTCCGCGAGGGCGGTATAAAGTTCTCGCACGCGCGGATTTGTTTCGACCGCGCGTATAGTCGCCGTCGCGCCGATATTCACTCCGCCGTTTTGTGTAATTTTCTTAAGGCCAGCAATTTTGCCAATGTTCACGAGGACAAGTGGATTTTGCCGCTCGATTTTCATCTGCACGAGCAAGTCAGTTCCGCCCGCGAGCAATTTCACACGATCGCCATTGCGCGCGAGCAGCGCGGTCGTCTCGTTCACCGACTTCGCCTCGACGTATTCAAATTCTTGGACGAGCAGGTGTGTGTTGCTGAATGTAAACATAATCAGCGAGCTTGTATGTTAGCCGCTTCAGCAGGAGCTGACTTGCTCTCACCTTCTTCGTATAGGGTATCTGGGCAAAAGTCCTGCCCCCCTTGCCACTGAACGCTGCCCAAAAATGGTTTGACCGTTGCAAAGACACTCTTGTCCTTCAACTCGCGAAAAATTCCGTTGTCCAGATAAGGTTGGACATCAAATCGTTTGACTTCGCCATTCGCGAAAGTGACCGTTAGCGTGTAATCGGCATTTGGACGGACGGCTGTAACTCTGGGATTCATATTCATTCCTATTTCAGAGGGTCAATTTTGAAAATCGCTTGTCCTTGACTTGCCAATTCCCAATCTGCCATGAGTTCGTCTCGATGGATTTCGATCCAAGCTTGAACGAGCTTGAGCTTGTTCGCTCTGATCTCACCTTCCAGAACCTCACCGTCGGGAATGGCGATGACTGCTTCCTGGTCCTGGTACTTTACGTGAACGTGCGGCAGTTGGTGCCTCTGCCGATCAAAAAAGTACATCGAAACGATGATGCCGTAGAACATGGCTATAACAGCCATCGACTCATTATCTCCTTACGCTTCTGGCTCCATCGTAAACTTGAGCGGATATTCTGCCCAGCGCGCGAATTTGTGCGCTTCGTCCACGCGGCGTTGAGCATCATCTTTTGGATACGTCCCGACGACCGCGCCGCCGGTGTAATGCGCGGTGAGCATTACTGCTTCTGCTCGATCAATTGTCAATTCGAAAACGCTCTCCAAAATCGCCACGACGAAATCCATCGGCGTCACTTCGTCGTTGTGAATCAACACGCGATACGGCGGCTCTAATTCCTCGGCAACAATAAACTCAATTTTCGGTTTGGTCGGCGCAGCAAGTGGATCCATTATGAACTTGCAGAGTCAATCTTCCAATCCAAAAACTCACGCGGGGTTAAAATAGGAATGCCACGCGATGGATTCAGCACTAACAGATCCTCGTCGCCGCTGATAATGCAAGTTGCATTGCCACTTGCCACCAATTCCAAAAACTTGTTGTCTTTCGGGTCGCGACACTTTCTAATTCTTTCGCTGATTTCAACAAGCATTGCTTCTTGGATGACGGCACTTGCAAACGCGACGCGAATTTCCGCGCGCACGTATTTGTCAAACTTTACGCGTTTCAACACGTCTCGCAACTCTGTAGCAGTCTCGTCAGAAACCAGGAGACTTCCAATCGCGCCCGCACGATCAAATGCTTGGCGCGGCACAGACTTTTTGAACAAGAGGGCGCTAACGAGCGTGTTGGTGTCAAGTACAAAGCGCAGGTCACTCGTCATTCAGAAGTGACCCCAGGATTTCTGGCGTCAATCCATTTTTCTCCGCCTGATCACTCGCCTCGTCCATAATCTCATCGAGCGGACGCGGGGAC
>JBBSHK010000143.1:0-7253 GCA_038253185.1 Anaerolineae bacterium
CGAGACAGCGATACCCACGTTGATTGATATACCGACGGATACGCCAACCTCTACCGCTACACCCTCCTCCTAACAGTACCTAACACTTGTGCCGTGGTTGCACCGCAGGCGAAATTTCTGTATGTGCAATTTCATTCTGTTAGGTACTTTAAATCATTTCAGATTTGGATCGTTTGACCCGTGCGCGCCGAGTCGTACGCCGCGCGCACAATTTGGATCAAGGAGCGCGCGTGTTCGGCAGAATTCTGCGGCTCGCGCTGGGCTTCGAGGTCGCGCAAAAAATCCGCGAGATGCGTCGCGGTGGCGGACGTGTACGGCTCATTCGCCTCACGCGCGATCTGAATCGAACGCCCCTGACGCTCGACGCGTGCCTCCCCTCCCCGCGCGAATGCCGCGCGCACCAGCGGTAATTTGCGCGCCCGCGTCAACTCTAGCCCCGCATACGCGACCCCGCCCAACGAGATGTGCACCGCCGCGTCGAGACATTCGAGCTGCATTTCGAGATAACGCTGCGGCGCGCGGCTGAGCCGATTCAAGG
Organism: Anaerolineae bacterium; assembly: GCA_038253185.1. Lineage (GTDB taxonomy): Bacteria > Chloroflexota > Anaerolineae > UBA4142 > SHND01 > JBBSHK01. The sequence continues at coordinate 539 of JBBSHK010000143.1, forward strand.
TGAGCGTCGCCGCGCGTTCGCCGGGAAATTGCAACTGCACAAGGTCGAGTAGATCCGCGTCCATATCCGCGCGCACGCGCGGCATTTGCGCGCTGACCGCGCTGGGCAACGCGCCGAAGAAAAAGACGAGTAGATCGAGTACGTGCGTGCCAAATTCAAACAGCGTCGAATCACGCAGGCGCGCGCGCCAACCGCTCTCCACTTCCGGTGGATGATACATTTGCTGCCACGCGTGAAGATAATACAGCGCGCCGAATTCACCTGCCTGCAAGCGCCGCGCCGTCTCGCGATAAATCGACATATAGCGATATTGATTGTTGACGGCGACGCGTCGCTGCGCGCGACGCGCGGCAGCTATGATTGCATCCGCCTGCTCGATGGTTTCGACGAAGGGTTTCTCGCAAAAAACATCCGCGCCGTTTTGGAGCGCGAGCAGCGCGTGCTCGGCGTGTTGCGCGGGTGGCGTGCCGATGATGACAAGATCGGGACGTTCCACCGCGAACATTTCCTGCAAAGTCGCGTAGGTATTGGGGATCGAAAATTTCGCGCCGAGTTGGGCGCGCCGCGCGCCGTCCGGCTCACACGCGGCAATTAATTCGAGCTTACCCAGCGCGCGCAGGGCAGGCAGATGAATCCGTTCGGCGACGCGTCCAAGACCAATGAGGGCGACCCGTTTCATATAGAATCGTAATCGAGCGACATAGCGACATTCTATGCAATCACGATGTGGATGCAACCAGTGCGCCAAACCTGCTCGCTCGATTTCGTTGACAGCGCGGTAAAGGGTGATAGAATCTGACGCCAAACTCGATGGGAGAAGAGCCACGAATAAAATTCAGCCTGTGAATGATACTTTGCACGCGGCGCAGAAACAGTCTGCTCTCGAACTGAACCGATTGGACGTAATGCTCGCGCTGGCATTGTCGCTGCTCGCGCTGGCGGTGCGAGTGCCTTACCTTTACCTTGTGCCGCGTTTTACCGACGAGCTGGGTGAAGCTTTCGTATCGTGGCTGGTCGCGCGCGGTCAGGTCACGCCGTGGTTCGGAATGGTCGCGTACTATGGACCGGCGCATATGGATATTGTCGCGCTCATACTGCGTATTTTCCCAAACTCACTCGCACCGCGCGTGCTGGCAATGATTTTCGGCGCGCTGACCATCGGTGCGACGTATTTCCTCGGACGCGTGCTGCGCGACCGCGCCACCGGTATCATCGCTGCCCTGTGCCTTGGGACGGCGACCACCCACATCGTCGTGAACAGTCATCTCGCGTACGGCAATGCGGTCACGCCCTTCTTCACCACGTTGGCTTTGACTTGGCTCGTGTTGGCGCGACAGAAGAACAGCAGTGGGTTCCTCGTGCTCGCGGGGGTTTCATTCGCGCTGGCGATACAGACGCATCCCGTCGCCGTCGCGCTCGCGCCCGGGCTGTTGCTGTGGTTATTGATGCCGCGCGCACAGTGGGTCTGGTTTCGACGACCGGGACTTTATCTCGCCGCGCTGGCGACGCTCGCGACCTACTCGCCCGTTTTGATTTTGATCTGGCTTCAGCCGAAACAACTTTCGAACGCTGTCGGCAGTCGCGGTTATGCGATTTCGACCGATCATTCGCTCGGAGTCTATTTAGGAAATCTACAAGGACTGATGGTCGAGTTGCTGCGGATGGTCGGCGCGGTGTATCGCGATCTGGATCGTCCGCTCGCCTACTTGACCGATCCGTTGACGCTGGTGTATGCGATCTTGGTACCGATCGCGACGGTGGTTGCCCTGCGGCGCGGTCGGTCGATTTTGCCGCTCGCGCTTGCGTCGTCCGCGTTGGTGATTCCCTATTTCAACAGGCAGTACGAAACTTTTCCGTACTTTACGCGCTATGTCGCTTTCTTGCTGCCGCTGATCTATACCGCCGTCGCCGCGCTCGCGGTGGACGCGTGGGAATGGCTGCGCACACGACCACAATTTTCTTCCACGCGCGCGCGGCAGATTGCAGCAGCTGCGGCAGTCATCGTCATCGCGGTTCTGCTCGCGGCGCCGCTGTTTCGCACCTTTACGTACTATGAGCAACAGACGCGGAGTGGACGCAGCAACGCGCTGTTTCTGAATATTACCCAAATCGTCGATGCCACGCGCTCGCAAAAATTGTTGCTCGACAAGAGTTTGGAACAAGGCGAGTTTCCGAGTGGCGGAAACTTGCATTTCGCTTTTCAGGCGTGGTTCGATTTTGAAAATCGTCCGTTCGCGTTGGTGAATACTGAAACGAGCGTGACGAGTGCTCTGTGTTCCGGCGACAAATCTTTTTTGATTGCCTCGTTCCAAGCCGCCGATCGTGCGAGCGCGAACTGTCGCGTGACGCGGATGCTCGGTTATGAAATTCCAACGCGCCCCGGTCGCGATAACCTGAGCTACGGTTTGTACGAAATCAGCCCCGAATAAATTTTTCTTTAATAGAAACGGGAGAGCCACATGTCTAAAGCACGCGTCGTGCGCGCGCCGCGCGGAACCGAGATCAGTTGCAAAGGTTGGCTGCAAGAAGCCGCGCTGCGGATGCTGATGAACAATCTCGATCCCGACGTCGCGGAAAAGCCGGACGAACTCATTGTGTACGGTGGGCGCGGGCGCGCCGCGCGCAATTGGGATGCGTTCGACGCGATTGTGAAATCATTGCGCGAGTTGGAGAATGATGAAACGTTAATTGTGCAGTCCGGCAAGCCAGTCGGAATTTTTCGCACGCACGCGGATGCGCCGCGCGTACTGCTCGCCAATTCCAACATTGTGCCGCATTGGGCGACGCAAGAGAATTTCGACAAATGGGAACGCGCAGGTCTGATTATGTACGGGCAGATGACGGCGGGCAGTTGGATTTATATTGGCACGCAGGGAATTTTACAGGGGACGTACGAGACACTGGGCTCGCTCGCGCAGCAACACGGCTGGAATTCGCTCAGTGGAAAATTTGTGCTCACGGCGGGACTCGGCGGAATGGGTGGCGCACAGCCGCTGGCGATTACGATGAACGAAGGCGTTGGCTTGGTCGTCGAAGTCGATCCCGCGCGGGCACAGCGGCGGCTCGAAGGAAAATATATTGATGAGGTGACTGACAACTTGGAAGACGCGATGACGCGCGTCGAAGAATATTTGAGAAAGCAAGAGCCGCGCTCGATCGGTCTCATCGGCAACGCGGCGGATATTTTTTCTGAACTCGCGCTGCGTGGTGTGGTGCCTGATGTCGTCACCGATCAAACGCCTGCGCACGATCCGCTGTCGTATGTGCCGGAGATGCCGCTCAAAGAAGCCGGCGAATTGCGAATTGCGAATAGTGAAGAATATCAGCAACGCTCGATGCGCGCAATGGCGCGGCATGTGGAGGCGATGCTAGAGTTTCAGAAAAAAGGCGCGGTGGTTTTCGATTACGGCAACAACTTGCGACAGCGCGCATTCGACGCGGGTGTCGCGAACGCGTTCGATTATCCGGGATTTGTGCCCGCGTACATCCGTCCGTTGTTCTGTGAAGGCAAAGGTCCATTTCGTTGGGTCGTGCTCTCCGGCGATCCAGAAGATTTATTTCGTACCGACGAGGCGATTCTCAAACTTTTTCCCGAAAACGCGCATCTCGCGCGCTGGATCAAATTGGCGCAGGAGCGCGTGAAATTTCAAGGACTGCCCGCGCGCATCTGTTGGTTGGGTTATGGCGAACGCGCACGCGCGGGATTACGATTCAACGAGCTCGTCGCGAGCGGCGAGGTCAGCGCGCCGATTGTGATTGGGCGCGATCATCTCGACGCAGGTTCGGTTGCCTCGCCGCGCCGCGAGACCGAGGCGATGAAAGACGGCAGCGACGCGATTGCGGATTGGCCCCTACTGAACGCCCTTATCAACGCGGTCGGCGGCGCGACCTGGGTTTCGATCCATCACGGCGGCGGCGTCGGCATTGGCTATTCGATTCACGCGGGGCAAGTGATTGTCGCGGATGGTACGCCCGAAGCGGCGAAACGCTTGGAGCGCGTGCTCACAACCGATCCGGGGATGGGGGTCATTCGTCACGCGGACGCAGGATACGAAGAGGCGATTGAGTTTGCGAAGAGAGAAGAGATCAAGATTCCGATGAGGGAGGAAAGAGTTAATTGACGGAATTCAGTAAACTCACTTGTAAACATCGCCGCGATTATCAATGTTCACAATTTCGATGGTTCGCGCGATCCATCCACAGTGTAGATGATCCGAATACGTCCAACCCGGAAACGCCACAGCCCTTCAAATTCCCCATGCAAGCGTTTGATGGCTTTTGGATTCGGGTGTTGAAATGGCGAGACGGTAGAGAGAAAATCAAACGCGACCGCAATCTCTTTTTGAGTTTTACGGTCGCGTTTGGCGAGAAACTTGCGAGCCTGAGTTGAAAGACGGGTGATGCGAAAGGATGGTCGGCTCACAGACTGAATTCTTTCCGCAACGTTTCCCAATCAACAGATTCACTGCGAGCTAATTCCTCTTGCCCTTCCTTCACAGCGCGCGCAACTTGCGAATCCGCGTACACGTTCGCCGTTGCTTTCCATTCCTCCACCCATTCTGCCACAGGCAACCAATCGTTACTCTTGATTGCATTCAGAACGCGTGCGAGTAATCCCGAAAAGAAATTGGCTTGTTCGTCAGTATTCAGATGTTGGAGCCAAGTGAATTCGGGGGGAACGGATAACGGCTGGGTTTTATTCGCGGCTCGACTCAGAGTACGCATTGAATTATTCTCCTAGCCGAATTATACTACTAAATCAGATACACCATGGATCCATTCTGGGGACCGATTGTCGCAGAAGTTTTGAAAAAGATCGCGTCGAATGCTGTACAAAGCGTTGGCGATATTTTCCGCGCGCTGTGGGAAAAGAAAAACGCGCCGCCACCGCCCAACGCGACGCCGTTCAACACGCCGCCGCTTTTGCCGCAAACCCTTACGCCGCTCGTCGGACGCGAAGCGGATTTTGCGGGTGTGCTCGGCGCGCTGAGCAACTATCGGCTGGTGACGATCACGGGACTCGGCGGCGTTGGCAAGACCGCGCTCGCGCAAACGATTGCGCGGTGGACGTGGGAAACAGAACGCGAGAAAAATAAAAAGAATCCGCGCGGCGTGCCGTACCTCGCGCTGGACGCGCTGACGAGCGGGCGCGAACTCGCGGATTACGTTCGCCGCAAACTGCTGCCGGATTCGGTGCCGCCCGCGAATTTGGATGAGAACGCGCGATTAGAGGATGCAGCGCGCGTCGTGGCAAACGCGTTGAACGCGAACGCGCGGCTTTTGGTACTGGACAATTTCGAGAGTGTGTTAGATGGCGAAGGCGCGCGCGAAGCGGTGGATTTTATTACGCGGCTGGTGACGCAGACCGACGAGAGCGTGCGCTTTTTGATGACGAGCCGCCGTCTGTTGCAGCCGCAGATTGACATCGAAGGCGAGTATCCACTTGACCCGCTCGAACTCAAAGCGGCAGTCGAGTTGTTTTACCAGCGCGCGCAAATCGAGCGTTCCGCGCACCACGACCAGTACGTGCGCGAGATTTGTCAGGCGGTGGACAATCTGCCGCTCGGCGTTGAACTGGCGGCTCGCGCGGTGCGCTATGCCCATCGTCCCTTGAAAGAAGTGGCGGAGGGTGTACGCGTGACGCCGCTTGATGCGCAAGCCGCCGCCGCGCTGAATTATCCCGAACGCCAGCAAGGGCTGATGGCGAGTTATCGCTACACCTTTGAACATCTGTCGCGCGAGGCGCAGCGGCTCTTTTGTGAGTTCAGCATTTTTCGCGGTGGGGCAGACCGCGCGGCAGTACAAGCGATTGATGGAACGGAGAGTTGGGAGCGCGCGCTGGGCGAACTGGTGGACTGGCATTTGCTGCTCGTGACGGAAAAGGACGACACTTTCCGCTACTCGATGCTCGCCACGACCGAAGCGTTCGCGCAATGGGCGATGGAGCATGCTGGCAAGTCGCTCGGCTTGGACGAAAATGAATTGCAGCGACGACACGCGGAATATTATGTGACGTTTGTCGAACATTCAGGCGTGCAGGAAATAGAACGGGAGAATATTTTCAAAGGGGCGGACTGGTGCCATGGCGCAAAAGAATGGAGCCTACTAAAGCGATGCCTGCATGCCATTTTTCCGTACTTGTTATCGTGGAACAGAACGCAGTTTGCTACGCGTTGCGTTCAAAGTTATGACGCGGGACTCAGAGTGATTACACTTGTGGGAATGGGAGGCGCTGGTAAGACGTGGTTAGCGGAGATAATAACAAAGAGTTTTAGAGGGTCGTCTGTGGACAGGCAATCCCTCTGGATTGATCGCCACATATACACGGAAAACTATAGTGAACTCTTGGGGCGGTTACAGAATATCGAATTTGAGAGGCGTGCAGAACCACAACTTCTTGCGACTATAGATGGCGTGGATGAATTTCTGAAAGTAGATGAACTGGGATTAGCCTTAGCCGTGCGAGATGTGATTCATATCTTGCCGCAAAGTGTATTTCTCATTACGTCGAGGAGACCTATTGATTGGTTACCACAGGACGTCGAACAGGAAACTCTTGTCGTTGGCAATTTGGATCGCGCGGGCGGGCGCCAGATGTGGCGCGAGTTAGTTCATTCGTACGGAGTTGATGCTGGCTTGGAAAGTGAAGGAGAATTCGAATTGATGTTCGAATTAACGCAAGGGATGCCACTCGCCATGGCAATGATTGCTAGCG
>JBBSHK010000144.1:0-7214 GCA_038253185.1 Anaerolineae bacterium
CGAGCGCCAGCTTGCCGCCGCGCAACAAGCCGAATCGCTCGATCGCTTCGACCGCATATTGCGAGCACGAAGGTTGATAGCGGCAGGACGAAGGCAAAAGCGGCGAGACGAATCTCTGATAAAACCAAATGGGAACCAGAGCGATGTGCTTCAATTTATTTTAAAAGCTTGGCGCGTGTCAACAAATTTTCCAGAGCGCCCTTGACCTCGACCAACGAGGCTTGAGCGATGGATTGGCGTCCAATCAAAACGAGGTCATAGCCCGGACGAATTTCGAGAAATCTTTCGCGCGCGGCTTCGCGCATCAGGCGCTTGGCACGATTCCGCCGGACGGCGTTGCCGATTTTTTTACTCACGACAAAGGCAACGCGCGATTGTGGCAGCCCATTCGCGCGTGCTCGTAATATAACGAGCGGGTGGGCATATGCGCGTCCATCTTGCCACACCCGCTGCACGTCAGATTCGGACTTGAGCCGCCACGCGCGCTTGACCCCCACTAGCTATACGTAAAATTCAATGCGTGAATTTCTTGGCGCGCTTGACGCCGACCGTCAGCTTGGCGCGGCCCTTGGCGCGTCGCGCTTTCAAGACGGCGCGCCCGCCTTTCGTTTGCATTTTCTTGCGAAAACCGTGCACGCGCAACCGGTGCAAGCGCTTGGGCTGGTAGACTCGTTTTGGCACAACAACTCCTAAATTTCAATTCACATTAAAAATCGCGCGGACACCCCACGCGGTTCATCCAACATTATACAATGACAGAGATGAATTGCCAAATTATTTCCGAGATAACGACTGAAAAATTCAGCCCCTTTCTCAAAGCACATCAATCTTTGGACAGAGATCATCCAGAGGACAAACAGGACAGCGCGGCGCGCGCTTGAGGCAAATATCTTTCGCGTGCACGACGATCAGCGCGTGGTATTCGTTGAATAGGGGCGCGCTTGGCGGCAGATTTTGCATAAAGAGCTGCTGCAACTCATCATACGAGGCACTCTCTTTTGTGAATCCCAATCGCGCGAACACGCGCCGCGTGTACGCGTCGACGACAAACACCGGCTGCTCCGCCACATAGAGCAAAATCGAATCTGCCGTTTCAGGACCGACGCCGTACACTTGCAACAATTCCGCGCGCTGGGAGTTCAGATCACCGCCAACGAAATTAGACGGATCGCCACTGTAACGCTCCAAGAGAAACTTGACCAGCGCCTTTAATTTTTTTGCTTTGAGATGGTAATAGCCGGAGGGACGAACGAGTTGCGCCAGGGTTGCTTCGCGCGTGCGGCGCATCGCGTCCGGTTCGAGCCGCGCCGCGCGTTTGAGATTCGCCAGCGCCTTTTCGACATTGCGCCAGGACGTATTTTGTGTGAGCACCGCGCCCACCATTATCTCCCAGCGCGACTCGGCGGGCCACCAGTGCTGCGGACCGAAATGCGCGTAGAGACGATTGTAAATTTCTTCCAGCTTGAGTCGCATCGGGGGATTGTAACACAGGGGACGAGGGGCTGGGGGCAGATGGCGGAGAACCGTAGACCGAGTTGGATACTTCCGTCCTTCGTCGTTCGTCATTTGTCTTCCGTCTTCTCATTGACACTCACCGCGATTCCTCCTACAATCTGCGCGGAGGTGCGATGTCGACGTTCGCCAAATTTTTCTTTGAAGTGGGGATGCTCGCGAAAACACCGCGCTCGGGGTTTCCCTTTCTCGGCAGTGGGAAACAGTCGGTAGCCGAGCACGTCTTTCGTATGTTAAATATTGCCTTTGTCCTCGCGCAGGTCTCGGACGAAGCGGTGGACAAATTACACTTGATGCAACTCGTGTTGTTTCACGACCTGCCCGAGACGCGCACCGGCGATCAGAATTATGTGAATCACAAATATGTACAAGTCGAATGGGAAAAATTATTTGGTGAACTCGAGACAGAGCTGCCGTTTGGCGCAGTGATCGTTGCCCTCGTGCGCGAATATGAAGCGCGCGCCACGCCTGAAGCGCGGCTCGCCTACGATGCCGACCAACTCGAATTCATTACCACCGTTAAGGAACAGATGGACCTCGGCAACCCGCTCGCCGCTGATTGGCTGCCGCCCGCACTGGCGCGTTTGAAAACATCCGTCGGGAAAAAGTTGGCAGAAGAAATTATGACGACGCGCGCCGACGCGTGGTGGTTCAGCAACAAGAGCGATCGGCACTGGATCGATCGAGGTCGTGGAGAAAAAGATGTCGACTGAACCCGTCAACGTTTTTGATTTCGAACCGCTCGCCCGCGCCAAGATGGAGCGCAGCGCGTTCGATTACCTCGCGGGCGGCGCGGAGGCGGAAGTTACGCTGCGCGCCAATCGCGCCGCGTTCGAGGAAATTTTTTTGCGACCGCGTTACCTCGTGGATGTGAGCCAGCGCGAGCTCTCGACCACCGTTCTCGGTACGCCGATTTCATTTCCGGTAATGCTCGCGCCGACCGCGTACCAAAAGTTGGAACACCCTGAGGGCGAGCTGGCGAGCGCGCGTGCCGCGGGCGCGGCGGGCACGATTATGCTCGTCAGCACTTTTGCCACGTACAGTCTTGAACAGATCGTGTCTGTTGCTACAGGTCCGCTGTGGTTCCAATTGTACACCTATCGCGACCGCCGGACGACGGAATGGTTGATTCGCCGCGCGGAAAAAGCGGGCTACCGCGTGCTGTGCGTCACGATTGATCTGCCGGTGGTCGGTCGGCGCGAGCTCGATATTCGCAATAATTTCACCTTGCCGGAAGGAATGGAATTGAAAAATCTGGTGGGAGCGGGTACGGAAGAACTGCCCAAGGATGTGGATGGCTCGGCGCTGAAAGCCTACGACGTGCTGCTTGAATCCGGGTTGACGTGGAGAGACATCGACTGGATGCGAACCGTGACCTCGATGCCGATTGTGATCAAAGGAATTCTCACCGCCGAGGATGCGCGGCTCGCGGCGCAGCACGGCGCGGTAGGTGTGGTGGTCTCGAATCACGGAGGGCGACAACTCGACGGCGCGCCGCCAACAATTGAGGTGCTGCCGGAAATTGTCCAGGAGGTCGGCAGTGAAATCGAAATTTATCTCGACAGCGGAATTCGTCGCGGCAGCGATGTGCTCAAGGCGTTGGCGCTCGGCGCGCGAGCCGTTCTCGTCGGACGTCCATTCTTATGGGGACTCGCAGCGGAGGGCGAAGTAGGCGTGCGGCGCGTGCTCGAAATCTTGCGCGAGGAATTGGATACCGCGCTCGCGCTGGTGGGGAAACGATCGGTCGCGGAAATTGACGCGAGCATTTTGTACCCGCTCAAATAAGCAGAACGGATTCAGACAACAGCCGAGATGCTTCACTGCATTCAGCGTGACAGGTCTAACATGACTGTGTAATTTTTTCTTTCGTATTGTTTTCGTGCCTTTTCTCGGATTCCATCTCAGAGGAGAAGTAATGCAAAAATATCTTACGCCGCGCTATCTCGTTCTCGCCGGCATCGTCGCCGTCATCGGGCTCGCGGCGCTGTGGTATCTCGTTTCGCCATTGTTCATCAACCGGCGCGTGAACGAACCGTCGCCGCAAGCGCAAGAGCCGCCCGCAATGAAAACGGCGATGGCGAATCAAGTCCCGACGAAGGTGAATGAAACCGTCGCGGGTCTGCAAACCGATCCGAATCAGGCGCCCAGCTCGCCCTCCGATTCGCCCGTATTGCTCGCGCAAGGCGATTTCTATAACGTGGTCCACGAGGGCAAGGGCAAAGCCGAAATCTTTCGCTTGCCGACCGGGAAAATGATTTTGCGACTCGACGATTTCCAGGTGCTGAATGGACCAGAACTCCACGTCTATCTCGTGCCGACGCTCAAGGTCGAGCCGACGATTGGAACTGACGCGCCGGCGGGATCCGCCGATCTCGGCAAACTGAAAGGCAATCAGGGTTCGCAGAATTACGATATTCCCTCCAGCGTCGATCTCGCGAGAATTCGCTCTGTCGTGATCTGGTGCCAACCCTTCCGCGTGCCATTCATTGCCGCGACGTTCCAATAAAAAATCGAGGAGTGGCTAAAGCCGAATAGATGACCGTGTCATTTCGAGGTGCGAAGCGCCGAGAAATCTCTATTGTGACTCTAGATTTCTCGCACCTAAAGGTATCCACGACTTCGCTCGAAATGACAAACGACCAATACCTACGCGACTTTAGCCACTCCTAAAAATCGCGACGAAGATTTCTTCGTAGAAAGGTGCCCTGTCGCCACAATTTAAATTGACAAAAGCTGACTTTGGTTGTAAAATAATTCACAAATGGGTAGTGTGAAACGAGACGTGGTGGAGGCAAACATGGCACAGCAAAAACCAATCGAACAGCAGACTGTCAAAGCATTGTCGTGGCAATTGCTCTACGGCAATTATGCTAAAAAATTGGGAGCGGATGGCTGGAAGAAATTAGCCGAGCAAGTCGGCGCGCCCGACTTGCGGCATATGGACCAAGACGAAGACACGCCGATGGAGCCGTTCAATCAAGCCGTGCTCTACATCGACCGGGTGATCGGCAACGGCGACGGCTCGACCATCAAAGACATCACGCGCGCCTCGGTCGTGCGCTGGGCAAATATTTTTCGCAATCTGGTGAATCAACTTCAGGGTCGCCCGCGCAAGATGATGGAAATTTTTTGCACCGAAGTCCATCCCTACTTTCTCAACGACTTTGCCGCGAGCCAGATTGTTAAATCGTCCAAAGACGAATTTATCCTGCGGCTGGACAATGGCTTGCTCGAAGATTTCAAGATCGGTCTGATCGAGGGCTTTGTCGAAATCACCGGCGCGGATGCGTTCGTCGAAAAACGCGCGGACGGCGGTTATCGCGTGACGTGGAAAATTCACAAGGATGCGCCCGAGCCGAGCAAATTCGCGCTGCTCATCAACGCGACCCGCGCGCCGTTCCTCACGGCAGTCGCCGTTCCCGTACTGCTGGGCACCGCGATTGCGTGGCGCGATGGCGCTTTGAATTTCGGATTCTTTCTCATCACGCTAATCACGGTCGCGCTGTTCCACGTCGGCGCGAATATTATGAATGATTATTTCGATCACACCAGTGGCGTGGACGAGGCGAACTTTACGCCGGGTCCGTTCTTCGGCGGCTCGCGCGTGATCCAGCGCGGCTTGCTGGAACCGTCGCAGGTGCGAAATCTCGCGCTCGCGTTTTACGCGATTGGTGCAGTTCTGGGTCTCGCGCTCGCGATCTTGAACGGGCATCCGCTTGAGATTATTGCGCTCGGCATGACCGGCTTTGCGATTGGTTTCCTATACACCGCGCCGCCGGTGCGACTCGCGGCGCGCGGCTTGGGTGAGTTGGCGGTCGCGATTGCCTTCGGTCCTTTGATCGTCGTCGGCACGTATTTTGTGCAGACCGATCGCTGGAGTCTGGAGGCGCTGTACGCCTCGATTCCGGTCGCGCTGCTCATCGCCGCGGTACTGTACATCAATGAAATTCCCGATCGCCCGTGGGACGCGCGCGCGGGCAAGAAAACATTGGTGACGCGATTGTCGATCAAGACCGCGCTCGACGGTTATCAAACCTTGATTGCCGCAACCTACGCCGCGATTCTTTTAGGCGCGCTGCTGCGCGTGCTGCCGCTGGCGACTCTGATCGCGCTGGCGACCTTGCCGCTGGCGTGGAGCGCGATCAAGGTGCTGCGAAAAAATTATCGCTTTCCGTACCGCTTGATTCCGGCAAACGCGTATACGATCTTTGTTCACCTGTTGACCGGACTGCTGTTGTTCTACGGCTATATCGCGGCGGGCTTGTTTCACGCCTAAGTCGAAAATTATTTTGTCAGCGAGGGGCGGGCGCCAGCTCGCCTCTTTTTATTCCACTTGACGCGCACGCGCGGGAATGTTACACTGCGCGTAGTTACACAAGCCACCGCGAGGAAAGTATGCCGAAAACAAATTCCAAAGAAGAACTGCTCTCGAATTTGAACCAGAGCGAACTCGAAGAACTGCGCGCGATTGACGAACGACTCCAACAAGTTCTCGAAGAACGCGGCGCTACTTCTCAAGTTCCCATCCGCGCGGAAAAGCAAGTCGGCTCGATCACCTTCCGCTACGAGACGGTGCGCTGCGGCAAACAAAATTGCACACGCTGTCCGCACGGTCCCTATTGGTACGCGTACTGGAAAGAGGGCGGGCGCACGCGCTCGCGCTATATCGGTCGCGCCTTGCCCGCGCCGGCGCGCGAGTCGTACGAAGAGAAACGCCGCGCGAAACTCGAACGCGAATAAAGTTCAACTGCCAAGCACGCCCCCTATCGTAAATATCTCCCGCACGCGCGATGATTCCCCAACGTCCGCTCGGTAACACCGGTCTGAATGTTTCAGCGCTCGGCTTTGGCGCGGCGTCGATTGGTTTCGCCGATCCCGCGCGAGAGTCCGAATTCATTCCCCTCTTACGCCGCGCGCTCGAGCTCGGCATCAACTTTTTCGACACCGCGCCCGATTATCGCCGTAGCGAAGAATTTTTGGGCAGCGCGTTGCGCGAATCCCGCGCGCAGGTAATACTTGCAACCAAGGTCGGCAGAATCCAAACGTGGACTGGTTCCCAATGGCTGGCGTACGAGGATTGGTCGGAGGCGGGTGTGACACAAACAATCGACGCCAGCTTGCGCCGACTGCAAACCGATTACCTCGATTTGGTGCAACTGCACAGCCCGCCAATGTGGGTGCTCGACGATGGCGCGGCGCTCGAAGCATTATTGCGCGCACAAGCCCGTGGAAAAATTCATCATATCGGAATCAGCGCGGATGGAATTGAAGCGCGGCGCGCGGTGGAGCTGGGCGCGTTCGCCACGCTCCAGATCAGCTATAGCATTTTGCAACAAGAGCCGGGTGATGAAATCTTGCCCGCGGCGTCGGCGCGCGGTATAGGCATCATCGTCAAACAACCTTTGGCAAATGGCATTCCGAATTTGCGCGAACGACCGGCGCATCCCGATTGGGCGCGCAAGTGGGATATAGCGCAGCAGATGAATTGGGATGCGCTCGATGCAGCCGATGACCGGCTCGCGCTCGCGTTGCAGTGGGCGGTCGCGCATCCAGCAGTCAGCACCGCGATTGTGGGAACGACACACCTCGCGCATCTGGAGGCGAATGTGCAAGCGGCGACGGCGCACGCGCTGGAGGAACGCATCAGGCAGCGCGCCCGCGCCGAATACGCGCAGGCGCGCGAAAAAATAACGCGGGAGCAA